>CALROE020000214.1:0-6194 GCA_943369715.1 Bradyrhizobium ivorense | reverse complement strand
CATTGCGAGCGAAGCGAAGCAATCCATCTCGCCGCACAAAGAAAGAATGGATTGCTTCGCTTCGCTCGCAATGACGGGCGCTGGAGGACTCCCACATGACCCGACCGTTCGAAGGCGTGAAGATTCTCGACTTCACGCAGGTGCTGGCCGGTCCCTATGCGAGCTACCAGCTCGCGCTGCTCGGCGCCGACGTCATCAAGGTGGAGCGCCGCGAAGGTGAGGACATGCGCCGTACCCCGCTCAGCCGCGAATGGGCCGATCGCGGCCTCGCCCCGGGCTGGCAGGCGATCAACGGCAACAAGCGCAGCCTGACGCTCGACCTGTCGAAGCCGGAGGCGATCGCCATCGTCAAGCAGCTCGCGGGCCTGGCCGACGTCGTGATGGAGAATTTTCGTCCCGGCGTGATGGACCGGCTCGGCATCGGCTACGCCGCGCTGTCGGAGATCAATCCGAAACTGATCTATTGCGCCGTCTCGGGTTTTGGGCAGACCGGCCCGGAACGATCCGCCGCCGGCTACGACGGCAAGATCCAGGCGCTGTCGGGCATCATGGCGATCACCGGCCATGAGGAAACCGGGCCGACCCGCGCCGGGTTTGCGGTGTGCGACGTGCTATCGGGGGCGACCGCCGCGTTCGGCATCTCCAGCGCATTGTTCCAGCGTACCCATACCGGCAAGGGCCAGCTGGTCGACGTCTCCATGCTGGAGGCGTCGCTGGCGTTCCTGTCGGGACAGGTGGCGGACTACACCGTCGCCGGCCACCGTCAGCAATTGTCCGGCAACCAGGCCGTCAGCCGCCGGTCGACCGCCAACCTGTTCAAGGCGGGCGACGGCTACCTGCTGCTCGCCGTCAACAGCGAGAAGCAATACCGCGCGCTGATGACCGCGCTCGGCCGCGCCGACGCGCTGGAAGACCCGCGCTTCGCCGACTGGTTCGCGCGGCAGGAAAACGAGCCGGCGCTGCGCGCCATCATCGAGCAGGCGCTCGCGAAAAAGACCCCGCGCGAGTGGGAGAAGATTTTGGAGGCGGCCGGCGCGCCCTGCGCCAGCATCTGGAAGATCGAGGAGGTGATCGATCACCCGCAGATCGCGGCGCGCGGCGCCATTCAGGAGATCGATACGCCCTATGGCCGGCTGCGCTTCGCCGGCAGCGGTTTCAAGCTCGCCCATGGCGGCGGCCGGCTCGATACCATGGCGCCCGAACTCAGCGCCCACACCGACGAGGTGCTGGCCTCGCTCGGTTACGGCGCCGAGGCGATCGCGGATTTGCGCGCGCGCGAGGTGGTGTGAGCCAGGATTTCGTAGGGTGGGCAAAGGCGCCCTTGCGCCGTGCCCACCATCTTGCGCAACCTAAAGACGGTGGGCACGCCATCGGGGCGCGCATTCGCGCGAGCCGTTGGCTTTGCCCACCCTACGCCCCCCTCACCATTTGTGAAAAATGAAAAACGCTCCCGCGGCGATCAGCGCGAAGCCGAGGCCATGGTTCCAGGCCAGCGGCTCCTTCAGGTACAGCACCGAGAAGGCGGCGAACACCACCAGCGTGATCACCTCCTGCATGGTCTTCAGCTGCGCCGCCGAATAGACCTCGCTGCCCCAGCGATTGGCCGGCACCGCGAGCCAGTACTCGAAGAATGCGATGCCCCAGCTCACCAGCACGACGGCCGGCAACCAGCTCTCCTTGAACTTGAGATGGCCGTACCAGGCGAAAGTCATGAAGACGTTGGAGGCGAACAGCATCAGGATCGGCAAGACCTGTGGTGACAAGATCTGCGGCGAAATGGCGGGCATGAAGGTCCTTTCGAAACGTCCGCGGCTCAAACCATCAGCAAGCAAGCCGGTTCCTCCATCAATCGAATATCATTTGATTCAAGCGTTCGGAAATCCGCTGTTACCGGATCAACCGCTTTTTAGGCATGGAACGGGAAATTCCACCGCTGTTGCAACCATGCGTCATGCTGCGGCCTTTATCCCTCGTGGCAACGAGAGCGAGCGAGCATGCATTTCGACTGGCGCGCACTTTCCGGTCCGGTTCTGACAGCGGCGACGGCGGTGATCGCCTTCCTGGTGGACCGCACGCTGGTTGCCGTTCCCAATCCCGCGCCGCTGTTCGTCTGCATCGTGGCTTTCGCGGCCTCGCTCTCCGGCACCGCCTCCGGGCTGACCAGCGCCGTCATCGCCGTGGTCTCGTCCGCGCTGTTCTTCCTCAACCATCGGGCCACGCCCGGCTACGACATGTCGGATCTGGTCCGCATGCTGCTGCTGGCGATCACCGCCGCGGGCACCGCCGTCATGACAGGCCATTTGCGCCAGAAATGGATCGACGCCTTCGCCTCGCAGCGCCGGCATCACGCCACCGCGGAACGGCTGCGGGCGGCGCTCGATCAGGTCGACATCGGCATCGTGCTGCTCGATGCCGACACCCGCGCCGAATTCATCAACCGCGCCTTCCGACACTATTTTTCGCTTCCCGACGAAAAGGCCGACTCCAGGCCGCCCTTCATCGCGCTGATGTATCACGGCCGCGATACCGGCGCCTTCGAACTGCCGGAGGACGAACTGAGCCACTTCATCGCCGGGCGCACCGAAATGATGCGGTCGGGCGATTCGACGCCGATCAACATCAAACTCAGGGACGGAGAGGTGCTGCGGTTCAGCTGCACCGCATTGCCGGACGGCGGGCGAATGCTGAGCTATACGCCGGTGACCGACCTGGTCCGCCATACCGACGATCCCGCCGGCGCCGACTACTACCGGTCGCTGCGCGGCGGCGGCGGCGATCGCCACCTCGCCCGGCACCTGCGCGCCGCGGAGTAGGTGCACCGGAACACCAACTGGCTCGCCGCCACTGGCTCGCCGCGCGATTGATCCCTTGCGGGGGCGCCTGTAGGCTGGCGTCATCAGCCAGCGCGTCGACGACGCCGCCCCTTCCCCGAACACGGAATCAAGCATGCCCGGCGACGTATCGATTCGCTTTGTCACCCGACAGGACTACGCAAGATGGCTGCCGTTGTGGGACGGCTACAACGCGTTCTACGAGCGGACGGGACCGACCGCGCTCGATCCCGCCATCACCGCGATGACGTGGGCGCGCTTCTTCGATGCCTATGAGCCGGTGCACGCCCTCGTCGCCGAGCGCGACGGCGAATTGCTCGGGCTGGTGCATTATCTGTTTCACCGCAGCACCACGGCCATCGAGCCGACAATCTACCTGCAGGATCTCTTCACCGTTGAGGCCGCGCGCGGCAAAGGCGTCGGCCGCGCGCTGATCAACGGCGTCTACCAACAGGCAAAACTGGCGGGATCGCCACGGGTGTACTGGTTCACGTTCAACACCAACCACACCGCGATGCAGCTTTACGACAAGGTGGCGGAGAAGACCGGCATTGTGGTCTATCGCAAGATGTTCTGATCGGCGTTCCCCCGCTGCTGCGCCGCGTCCGGAACGAGGACACATTTCGCAGGCCTGTGGATAAGTCCTGATGTCATGGCCGCGTAACAAAGCAGGACTACGTTCCGGCTGCGCCTGATCAGGGGCCCCCCGTCACGGATCATGCGCCCCCAGCGGTCCCCGTCAGTCGCCGCGTCTGACCGGGGCCGCATTTTTTTGTGATGTCAGCGGTCGCGCTGTGCATGCCCGCGCAGTGCGATCGCCGCGCCGGTCCCGACCCAACGAACGGACTTCATGATCCGCGCCATTTCCATCCTGCTGGCCTTCATCGTCCTCACTTTAATGCTGCTGCCGTTCCAGCTCGCCGGCATGGCCCTGGGCCTGCGGCTGCGGCGCACCCTCCCGCATTGGTATCATCGCATGCTCTGCGCGCTGATCGGAGTGCGGATACGCGAAATCGGCGTGAGGTCGACGGATAGCCCCGCGCTGATCCTGTCGAACCATGTTTCGTGGCTCGACATCTGCGTGATATCGGCGCTTTCGCCGGTGGTGTTCGTCGCCAAAAGCGAGGTGGCGGGTTGGCCGGTGTTCGGCCGGCTGGCCCAATTGCAGCGGACCATTTTCATCAACCGGCGGGCCCGGCATCAGACCGGCGCGGCGAGCCGGGAAATCGCCGGTCGCCTGCTCGGCGGCGACGCCGTGGTGCTGTTCGCCGAGGGCACCTCGGGCGACGGCATCCGGGTGCTGCCGTTCCGCTCCTCGCTGGTCGGCGCGGTGCATCACGCGCTCGGCAACTCGCAGCATCGCCACGTCACCGTGCAGCCGATGTCGCTGGCCTATCGCAGCCTCGGCGGCGTGCCGATGGGCCGCGGCCTGCGGCAACGGGTGGCGTGGTACGGCGATGCCGAGCTGATTCCGCATCTGCTGGCCGTGCTGGCATCGGGCGCCGTCGACGTCACGGTGAGTTGGGGCCAGGCTGTCGCCTGCGACATCGGCGCGGACCGCAAGGCGATCACCCGCGACGCCGAACAATCGGTTCGGCGCATGACCGCGGCGGCCCTTCGCGGCGCAGCATCGGCGCATCTTGCGGGTCCGGTGCCCGCGGGCCACAATGCGATCCCGCCTCGCGCCCCACCCCACAGGAACGATCCATGCAAATTCGCAATCTCGGCGGCTCCGGCCTGCGTGTCTCCGCCGTCGGCCTCGGCTGCAACAATTTCGGCCAGCGCACCGACCTGGAAACCTCGCGCAAGGTGATCCACAAGGCGATCGACCTCGGCATCACGCTGTTCGACACCGCCGACATCTATGCCGGCATGGGCGGCTCCGAAACCGTATTGGGCGAAGTGCTCGGCGACCGCCGCAAGGACATCGTGCTGGCGACCAAATACTCCAAGCCGATGAGCAATGACGGCACCAGGCAGGGCGCCTCGCGGCGCTACATCATGTCCGCGGTCGAGGCCAGCCTGAAGCGGCTGAAGACCGACTACATCGACCTCTACCAGCAGCACGATTACGATCCGCTGACGCCGGTCGAGGAGAGCTTGCGGGCGCTCGACGACTTGGTGCGGCAGGGCAAGGTGCGCTACCTCGGCAATTCGAATTTCCCGGCCTGGCGCATCGCCGAGGCCGAACTTCTCGCGCGACAGATGGGCGTCAACCGCTTCGTGTCGTGCCAGGACGAATACAGCCTGGTGGTGCGCGACATCGAGAAGGATCTGCTGCCGGCGGCGCAGGAATACAAGCTCGGGCTGTTGCCGTTCTTCCCGCTGGCCAGCGGCTTGCTGACCGGCAAGTACCAGCGCGGCGCCGCGGCGCCCGCCGACACCCGCTTTGCCAAGGCGCCCGCGCTGCGCGACCGCTACGTCACGCCGCGCAACGAGGACATCGTCGAGAAGCTGCAGGCCTTTGCGCAGGCGCGCGGCCACAGTATGCTGCAGCTGGCATTTTCCTGGCTGGCGTCGCGGCCCCAGGTATCGAGCGTGATCGCCGGCGCCACCCGCGTCGAGCAGGTCGAGCAGAACGTCAAGGCGATCGGCTGGACGCTGAACGCGGAAGAGATCGCGGAGATCGACGGCATCACGAAGGATTAGATGACACTTCGGCCAGAGACCCCCGCCCCGTCCTCGCGCCGCCTCGCCTGCGCCGGCTGCGGCACGGAATTTTCGTGCAGCCTGTCGGGACCGTGCTGGTGCAGCGAGGAAGCCGTGCGCCTGCCGATGCCGGTCGACGGCGGCGATTGCCTGTGCCGGGATTGTCTGCGCAAGGCGGCGGCGCAGGCGGAAAGCACGACGCCGACATGAGTAGCGATTGGAACATCGAGGCCGTCCTTCTCGACATGGATGGAACGCTGCTCGACACCGAGAAGGTCTATTTCGAAAGTTTGATGACGGGCCTGGAGGCATGTGGATATACCGACGGCACCGCTGCACTCTGCCACTCGATGGTCGGAATTCCCGGACCGGAATGCGAGGTCATGCTCCGCGAGCACTACGGCGAAGATTTTCCGCTTGCACGTCTTGACCAGATCTTTCGCGCACGGTTCGACGAGATTCTCAAAGCAGGCCTGCCGCTGAAGAATGGCGCCGTGGAATTGCTGGATGCGCTGCAGGAGGCCAAATGTCCCATGGCGATCGTCACCTCCTCGTCGCGGCGATCGGCTGACCGGCATTTGACGCTCGCCGGGATCCGTGCGCGTTTCGGAATGGTCCTGACGAGGGATGACGTCACGCGCGGCAAGCCCAGCCCCGATTTATTTCTCATGGCCGCTTCCCGCCTCGGTGTGAAGCCGGAATTCTGCCTGGCCG
>CALROE020000213.1:0-6205 GCA_943369715.1 Bradyrhizobium ivorense | reverse complement strand
GGCGATGATGATGCTCGGTGCGACAGGGATTCTCATGGGCACGCGATTTTATGCCAGCCAGGAATGCGATGGCGCGGAGGAAGCCAAGCGGCGCATCTGTGCCGCCAAAGCAGGCACGACCACGCGCGGCATCATCTTCGACCTGTCACGGAACAAGGTCTGGCCGGCGCCGTTCAACGGGCGCTGCCTGATCAACGATCATGCGCGGCGCTGGATGGGTCGCGAAATCGAACTGCTGCAGAATGTGACGGCGGTCGCCGCCGACTATGCCGCGGCCGGGGCCGCCGGCAATTTCGATATCGCGGCGGTGATTGCCGGCGAAGCCGTTGGATTGATCCACGACATCCCGCCGGCAGCCGAAATCATCGATCGTATCGTCGCCGAGGCCGACCAGATATTGTCGGGGCAGCGTAATTCTTCCACGGCCTGCAAGGCCTGAACAAGCGAGCAGCATTATGTGGCCGGACCGCCGAATCCTCGACCTCTTCAAGACCGAATTTCCCATCGTTCTGGCACCAATGGCGGGGATCATGGACGCCGACCTCGTGATCGCGGCGGCGCAGGGCGGCGCGCTGGGCTCGCTGCCTTGCGCGATGATTTCGGTGGAGAAGGCGCGCGAGCAGATCAACATCATCCGCCAGCGCGTCTCGGCGCCGGTCAACATGAACTTCTTTGTTCACAAGGCGGTCGAGGCGGATCCCGCGCGCGAGGCCGGATGGAAGGCACGGCTGTCGTCCTATTACAGCGAGTTGGGGCTCGATCCGGCGGCGCCGGTCAATGCCGCCAACCGTGCGCCGTTCGATGAGGCGATGTGCGCTTTGGTCGAGGAGTTGAAGCCCGAAATCGTCAGCTTTCATTTCGGCCTGCCGGATCCGGCGCTGTTGAAGCGCGTCAAGGCGGCCGGCTGCATCGTGATGTCGTCGGCGACCATCGTGAAGGAGGCGATCTGGCTCGAAGAGAACGGCGCTGATGTCATCATCGCGCAAGGCGCCGAAGCCGGCGGCCATCGCGGCATGTTCCTGACCGACAACATCGCCGAGCAGCCCGGCACGTTTGCGCTGGTGCCGCAGGTGGTGGATGCCGTGAAGTTGCCGGTGATTGCTGCCGGCGGCATCGCCGACGGACGCGGCATCGCTGCGGCGTTCGCGCTGGGAGCGGCGGGCGTGCAGATCGGCACCGCCTATCTGCGCTGCCCGGAATCCAAAGTGATAGCGCCCGCGCGCGCGGCGCTGGCGCAGGCCCGCGACGATTCCACCGTCATCACCAATGTCATGACCGGGCGTCCGGCGCGCGGGGTGGCCAACCGGGTGATGCGCGAAGTCGGCCCGATTTCATCGGACGCCCCGGCATTCCCGCATTCCGCCACCGCGCTCGGGCCGCTGAAGGCCGCTGCCGAAAAGCTGGGCAAGGTCGATTTCACCAATCTGTGGGCCGGGCAGGCGGTGCGGCTCGGCCGCGACATGCCCGCCACGGAACTGACCCGGTCGCTGGCCGGCGCCGCCCTGGCGCGGCTCAGCCAGATGGCGGGGTAGTCTTTCACCTCTCCCTTCGGGAGAGGTCGCCGCGCAGCGGCGGGTGAGGGGATTTGGTCCCTCGATAGAGCGTAACCCCTCACCCGAATTGCTTCGCAATTCGACCTCTCCCTATGGGAGAGGTGGCGGACCACCGATGCCGAAATACTGACGGCTTGCCCATATACCCGGACCGCCACGGTTGCGGCGCAAAAGGAGCCTCTGCTATACGGCGGGCTGAATTCGTCGCCAGAGGCTCTATATAATGTCCGTCGATGCCGCTACCGTCCGCCGTATCGCGCATCTCGCGCGGATCGCGGTTACCGACGACGAAGTTCCCCATCTGCAGGGCGAACTGAACGCGATGCTGGCCTTTGTCGAGCAGCTCAGCGAGGTCAATGTCGACGGCGTCGAGCCGATGACCTCGGTGACGCCGATGGAAATGAAGAAGCGCGCCGACGCGGTCGATGACGGCGAGATCGCCGACGATATCGTCAGGAATGCGCCGGCCACCGACGATCACTTCTTTCTGGTACCGAAAGTCGTCGAGTAAATTCTTGTATCGAGGCTGGAAATCCGATGTGTCTGCTCTGCGACGATGAAAAGGCCTATCAGGCCTATATGAACTACCTCGACGCGATGGAGCGCCAGGGCAAGGCCGCCGATCCCGACAAGGCGATGGATGCCGTGCTCGACGCGCTCGAAGCTTCCGACAAGACCCGCAAGCTGGACGACCCGGCCAACGACAAGACGCTGTCTCCGTTCTTCTGCAGCCCGGTTGATAAATGACCGTTTTGACATCGCTGACGCTCGCCGAAGCCCGTGAGGGCCTCGCGAACAAATCCTTTACCTCGCTCGAACTGACCGACGCGCATCTCGGCGCGATCGAGGCCGCGCGCGCGCTCAATGCCTTCGTGATGGAGACGCCGGATCAGGCCCGCGCCATGGCGCGCGCTGTTGATGCGAAGATCGCCAGGGGCGAGGGCGGTCCGCTGGCCGGCATTCCGCTCGGGATCAAGGACCTGTTCGCGACAAAAGACGTGCGCACCACCGCGTGCTCGAAAATTCTCGGCAATTTCGTGCCGCCCTACGAATCCACGATAACCTCGCAGCTCTGGCGCGACGGCGCCGTCATGTTGGGAAAACTCAACAATGACGAGTTCGCGATGGGCTCGTCGAACGAAACCTCGTGCTTCGGCCCGGTGGTCAATCCTTGGCGGCGCGAGGGTTCCAACACCACGCTGGTGCCCGGCGGCTCGTCCGGCGGATCGGCGTCGGCGGTGGCGGCGCTGTTGTGCATGGGCGCGACCGCAACAGACACGGGTGGCTCGATCCGCCAGCCGGCGGCGTTCACCGGCACCGTCGGCATCAAGCCGACCTATGGCCGTTGTTCGCGCTGGGGCATTGTCGCATTCGCGTCCTCGCTCGATCAGGCCGGCCCGATCGCGCGCACGGTGCGCGACAGCGCGATCCTGATGCGCTCGATGGCCGGCCACGATCCCAAGGACACCACGTCGGTCGACCGCCCGGTGCCGGATTACGAGGCCGCGATCGGCAAATCCGTCAAGGGCATGAAGATCGGCATCCCCAGGGAATACCGCCTCGACGGCATGCCCCAGGAAATCGAAAAGCTCTGGAGCGAGGGCGCAGCCTGGCTGAAGGCGGCCGGCGCCGAACTGGTCGACGTGTCGCTGCCGCACACAAAATACGCGCTGCCGGCCTATTATATAGTTGCCCCGGCGGAGGCCTCTTCGAACCTCGCGCGCTATGACGGCGTGCGCTACGGCCTGCGGGTGCCCGGCCGCTCGATCGGCGAGCAATACGAGAACACCCGCGCCGAGGGTTTTGGCGCCGAAGTGCGCCGCCGCGTCATGATCGGCACCTATGTGCTCTCGGCCGGTTATTACGACGCCTATTACCTGCGCGCGCAAAAGGTCCGCACCCTGATCAAGCGGGACTTCGAGGAATGTTTTGCCAAGGGCATCCACGCCATCCTGACGCCGGCGACGCCGTCGGCGGCGTTCGGCATCGGGGAGAAGGGCGCCGACCCCGTCGAGATGTACCTCAACGACATCTTTACGGTGACGGTGAACATGGCGGGCCTGCCGGGGATCGCGGTTCCCGCCGGCAAGGATACCCAGGGCCTGCCGCTCGGCCTGCAGCTGATCGGCCGGCCGTTCGATGAGGAGACGCTGTTCTCGCTCGGCGAGGTGATCGAGCAGGCGGCGGGCCGCTTCACGCCGGCGAGGTGGTGGTGACCATGGCCGAATTCAAAGCCAGCCTGTCGGGCGCGGCCCCCGCGCCCGGTCTCGCCGCGCCGCTGGCAGCGCTGTGGTGGGCCGCCAAGGGCCATTGGGATCGGGCGCACCGCATCGCGCAGGACGAGGCGAACGCTGACGGATCTTGGGTCCATGCCTATCTGCACCGCGTCGAGGGCGACCTCGGCAACGCAGGCTATTGGTACCGCCAGGCCGGCAAGCCGGTCGCGACCGATGCGATCGAGACCGAATGGGAGCGGATGGTTTTGTCATTGCTCGGAGCTGGAAGAGCATGAGCGCAACAAGCGGTAAATTGATCAAGGGCGCCACCGGCGACTGGGAAACGGTGATCGGGCTGGAAGTCCATGCCCAGGTCACCTCGAACTCAAAGCTGTTCTCCGGAGCCTCGACCGAATTCGGCGGCGAGCCGAACAGCCATGTCTCGCTGGTCGACGCGGCGATGCCGGGCATGCTGCCCGTGATCAACGAGGAATGCGTCAGGCAGGCTGTCAGGACCGGGCTCGGTCTCAACGCGCAGATCAATCGCCGCTCGGTGTTCGACCGCAAGAACTATTTTTATCCGGACTCGCCGCAGGGCTACCAGATCAGCCAATACAAGTCACCGATCGTCGGCGAGGGCGAGGTGGTGCTCGAACTGGACGGCGGCCGGACTGCCACCGTGGGCATTGAACGGCTGCATCTGGAACAGGACGCCGGCAAGCTGCTGCACGATCGCAGCCCGAACCAGTCCTATGTCGACCTCAACCGGTGCGGCGTGGCGCTGATGGAGATCGTCTCCAAGCCCGACATCCGCGACGCCGAGCAGGCCAAGTCCTATGTGACAAAGCTGCGTTCGATCCTGCGCTATCTCGGCACCTGCGACGGCGACATGGAGAAGGGCAGCCTGCGCGCCGACGTCAACGTCTCCGTGCGCAGGGCCGGTGCCACCGAACTCGGCACCCGCTGCGAGATCAAGAACATGAACTCGATCAGTTTCATCGGCGACGCCATCGAATACGAGGCGCGGCGCCAGATCGAAATCATCGAGGATGGCGGGGCGATCGATCAGGAGACCCGGCTCTACGACCCCGGCAAGGGCGAGACCCGCTCGATGCGCTCCAAGGAAGAGGCACACGATTACCGCTACTTCCCGGATCCCGATCTGCTCCCGCTGGAGTTCAGCGAGGCCTATGTCGCCGAGATCAAGGCCGGCCTGCCGGAAGTGCCGGACCAGAAGAAGGCGCGCTTCATCGCCGACTTCGGCCTCTCGCCCTATGACGCCGGCGTGCTGGTGGCCGAACGCGAGAGCGCGGACTTCTACGAGACCGTGCTGACCGGTCTCGCCGACAAGTCCCGCGACGGCAAGCTCGCCGCCAACTGGGTGATCAACGAGCTGTTCGGCCGCCTCAACAAGGAAGGCCGGGATATTACGGGCTCGCCGGTGTCGGCCGAACAGCTCTCGGCCATCATCGACCTGATCGGCGAGGGCACCATCTCCGGCAAGATTGCAAAAGACCTGTTCGAGATCGTCTGGACCGAGGGCGGCGATCCCCGCGCGCTGGTCGAGGCCCGCGGCATGAAGCAGGTCACCGATCTCGGCGCGATCGAGAAGGTGGTCGACGAGATCATCGCCGCCAATCCGGACAAGGTGGCGCAGGCCCGCGCCAAGCCGCAGCTCGCAGGCTGGTTCGTCGGCCAGGTGATGAAGTCGTCCGGCGGCAAGGCCAACCCGCAGGCCGTCAACGATCTCCTGAAGTCCAAACTCGGCATCTGAACGACCGCGCGACGAGACGCCGGCCGCATCGCCGCCGTCTCGCTTCGCGCATCGAAGCGTGCACCGATCATTCACCATGAACGTCGATGCATCGCGCGCCGGGAAAAATACCCTCGCGAATCAGCGGCGGCGATTCGCCCAAAAATCCGGTTTTGGCGAGCGCCGATGAGACGCCAAGCCGGCGAGCATGAAAATTTATTTATTGCCAAATACCGCGACTCAGAGTCCACGCAGCGTGTTTTCAGCCGGCCAAGATGAGTCGCGACGACCTCCATCGCGCATCGGCAGCGCCTTGGGTGAATGACGGAAACACCTTCAGTTATAGTATTTATAGCGATATTGACATTCGGAGATGCAGTGTTTTCGCGCACTTTCCGCATCGTCGCGAGAATGCAGTGGAGTGTCGTCGACGAACACGCGGGACCAGTGCTCTATCCCGCGCGTCAACACTTCCTTAAGCGAGACACTGTTTTTTTGCATGTGTTGGTGTATTCGGAATGCGTGCATTTCGATTCCCGAGTGCACGCAGCGATAAAGTCATCTCTACATCGGAGGGCAACATGGCCAAGAAAGCTAAGAAGGCGAAGAAGGCGAAGAGCGCAGTGAAGAAGACTGCCAAGAAGACCCGCAAGGTCGCCAAGAAGAAGAAGTGAATTTTCACT
>CALROE020000212.1:0-6214 GCA_943369715.1 Bradyrhizobium ivorense | reverse complement strand
AGGCTCAACGCGAGGTTTTGATTTGATCCTATGGAGAGGGGCTCCCATGCGCGCTTCAACATTCAAGGCAATCGCGACCGCGGCGTTCGCCGCGATGGCTGCAAGTTCGGTAGCGTCCGCGGCAGATATAGCTCCCCGCTACACCAAGGCGCCGCCGCCGATCGTCGAAGTGTGGACCTGGGATAAATTCTACGTCGGCGGCAACGTCGGCTACAGCTGGGGCCGGTCGGACACCTCGGGTACGTTCTACAACAACACGACCGGAGTTCAGCTCAGCCCGACCCAGAGCGGAATCATCAATCTCGACGGATGGGTGTTGGGCGGCCAGGTCGGCAAGAACTGGCAGTACGGAAACTGGGTCGTCGGCGTCGAACTCGACGGCCAGTGGACCGACCAGAAGGGCGGTCGCGGCTTCACCTGCGTGACGCCCACGGCTCCCCCCGGCGGCATCTGCAATGTCCTTACGGCTGGACCCGGTGCCGGTGTCTCGCCGACGACGACCTTCAACCAGCACCTTGAGTGGTTCGTGACCCTGCGCCCGCGGGCGGGCGTGCTCATCACGCCGTCTGCGTTGCTCTACGTTACGGGCGGCCTCGCGGTTGCCGGAATCAACACCGACGGCGTGATCAGTGGCTTTACGCAGGCGCAGGTGCCGACCTCCGTGGCCTGGAACAACGATGCTACCAAGTGGGGTTGGGTAGTCGGGGCCGGCGTCGAAGCCCGGCTGGGCGGCAACTGGACCGGCAAGCTTGAAGGCCTCTACATGGACTACGGCAGCGTTTCGGGCAGCCCCGTTCTGCTCACCAGCAATCCGCCGCTGCGGTTCGACTACACTTCGAAGGTGACCGACGTCGTGTTGCGGGCCGGGGTGAACTATCATTTCGGCGGCCCGGTGGTCGCGAAATACTGATCCCGGCGCCGGCATTTCTCCTGACAAATCAAAGCCCCGGCGTCGCCGGGGCTTTTTTGCTGGGGGATTCCCGGGCTGTGATCGCTCCTCCCATCGAGTCCGGCATCCGGTCGAGAGTCCGCCGGATCGGCGCACTGGCGCCTTTTTGCAACATCCGCGAGCAAAATGCCGGAGCGGTGTAACTGGGCATCCCCCCGGCCGGGAATCCCCGTTAGGATGAGGTCAGGTTTTTGATTTGGTCTTACGAGAAGAGGGGTTCCCATGCGCGCTTCCACATTGCAGGCATTCGCGATCGCGGCTTTCGCCTCCGTGACTGCGATTTCTGCAGCATCCGCTGCGGATATGGCACCGCGCTACACCAAGGCGCCGGCGCCCATCGTCGAAGTCTGGACCTGGGATAAATTCTACGTCGGCGGCAACGTCGGCTATAGCTGGGGCCGTTCGGACACGTCGGGTACGTTCTACAACAATACGACTGGAGTTCAGCTCAGCCCGACCCAGAGCGGAAACATCAATCTCGACGGATTTGTGATCGGCGGCCAGGTCGGCAAGAACTGGCAGTTCGGAAACTGGGTCGCCGGCATCGAACTCGACGGTCAATGGACCGATGAGAAGGGTAGTCGCCTCTTCACCTGCGCTACCGGCGCCGCCTGCAACAACGTGACGTTTGGACCTGGTTTGGGCGTCGCCCCGACGACGACCTTCAACCAGCACATCGAATGGTTCGTAACCCTGCGTCCGCGGGTTGGCATGCTCGTCACGCCGTCTGCGCTGCTCTACGTCACGGGCGGCCTCGCGGTTGCCGGAATTAAAACCGACGGCGTGCTCAGTGGCTTTACTGGCGCAAGTGTGCCCACCTCCGTGGCTTGGGGCAACGATCAGACTAGGTTCGGCTGGGTGGTCGGCGCCGGCGTCGAAGCCCGACTGGGCGGCAACTGGACCGGCAAGCTCGAAGGCCTCTACATGGATTACGGCAGCTTCTCTGCCAGCCCCGTCCTGCTCACCAGCGCTCCGCCGCTGCGGTTCGACTACACCTCGAAGGTCACCGACGTCGTGCTGCGGGCCGGTGTGAACTATCATTTCGGCGGTCCGGTGGTCGCGAAGTATTGATCTCGGCGAAAACTGCTCCCGACAATCGAAAGCCCCGGCATCGTCCGGGGCTTTTTTGTTGGTGATTGCAGTGCAACCGGACGTTTCCCTTGAGGTCAAAGCCGCCAATTTCCCGCCGAAAGCGGTTTGCGCTGGCTGGCGAACCGCTGCAATATGGAACGGTTATAATCTGGAACCGGAGATCAGATGGCTGCTCCCATCAAGTTCGGCGTCGGTCAAAGCGTCCTTCGCAAGGAAGACGACGCGCTCATTCGCGGCAAGGGCCGCTACACCGACGATCACGCGCCGCAGGCCTCGATGCATGCGCTGGTGCTGCGCTCGCCGCATGCCCACGCCAGATTCACCATCAACACCACCCGCGCCAAGAGCCTGCCGGGCATCGGCGCAATCCTGACGGCGGATGACGTCAAGGATCTCGGTGGCCTGCCTTGCCTGTTCAATCTGGAAGTCGATCCGTTCACCGGCCCGCTTTATGCCATCCTCGCCCACGGCGTGGTGCGCCATGTCGGCGATGCCGTTGCCTTCGTGGTTGCGGACACCGTCGATCAGGCCCGCGACGCGATCGAGGCCATCGAGGTCAACTGGACGCCGTTGCCGGCCGCGATCGGCCTTGCCAATGCGGTCAAGAAGGGCGCGCCACAGGTCTGGCCAGAGCACGCGGGCAATGTGCTGTTCGACGTGCCGGTCGGCGACAAGAAGGCGACCGAGGCCGCCTTCGCCAAGGCCCATGCGGTGGCCGAAGTATCGATCGTCAATCCCAGGGTCATTACCAATTTCATGGAGACGCGGGCGGCGGTCTGTGAATACGACGCCAGGCGCGATCATCTGACGCTGACGATCGGCAGCCAGGGCAGCCACCGGCTGCGCGATATCCTGTGCCAGAACGTGCTGAAGATCCCGGTCGAGAAGATGCGGGTAATCTGTCCGGATGTCGGCGGCGGCTTCGGCACCAAGCTGTTTCCCTATCGCGAATACGCGCTGATCGCGGTCGCCGCGCGCCGGCTGCGCCGCACGATCAAATGGACCGCCGATCGCGCCGATCATTTCATGGGCGATGCGCAGGGCCGCGACAACGTCACCACGGCGCGGATGGCGCTGGCCGAGGACGGCAGGTTTTTGGCCATGGATGTCGATCTGATGGGCGACATGGGCGCCTACCTGTCGACCTTCGGGCCCTACATTCCGCATGGCGGCGCCGGCATGCTGCCCGGCCTTTACGACATCCAGGCTTTCCACTGCCGGGTCCGCACCGTCTTCACCAACACCGTGCCGGTCGACGCCTATCGCGGCGCCGGACGGCCCGAGGCGGCTTACGTGATCGAGCGGCTGGTCGATGCATCCGCGCGAAAACTCGGGATGGCGCCGGACGCGATCCGGCGCAAGAATTTCATCGCGCCGCGCGCGATGCCCTACAAGACCGCGACCGGCAAGGTGTATGACTCCGGCGACTTCACCGCGCATATGAAGCGGGCGATGGAAATCGGCAACTGGAAGGAGTTTCCCAGGCGCGCCAAGGCCGCGAAGAAGCATGGGATGGTGCGTGGCATCGGGCTTGGCACCTATGTCGAGGTGTGCGGCACCATGGGCGAGGAGACCGCCAATGTGGCGCTCGATCCCAATGGCGACGTCACCATCCTGATCGGCACGCAGTCGAGCGGGCAGGGCCACCAGACCGCCTACGCGCAGATCGTCGCCGAGCAGTTCGGCCTGGCGCCGGAACGCGTCCACATCTTCCAGGGCGACACCGACCGCATTGCCACCGGCCTCGGCACCGGCGGCTCGGCTTCGATCCCGACCGGCGGCGTCTGCGTCGAGCGCGCCACCCGCACGCTGGGGACCAATTTGCGCGAGATCGCCGCCGAGGCGCTGGAAACCAGCGCCGGCGACCTCGAGATCAGCGACGGCATCATACGGATTGCCGGCACCGACCGCTCCATCAGCTTCGCCGATCTGGCGAAGCGGCCGGGCGTCGATCCGTCGAAGCTGAAGGCCGCAGCGACCTTTACCAGCGCCGACGGCACCTATCCCAACGGCACCCACCTCGCCGAGGTGGAGATCGATCCCGCCACCGGCATCGTCAAAATCATCCAGTATGTCATCGTCGACGATTTCGGCGTGACGCTGAATCCGTTGCTGCTGGCCGGCCAGGTTCATGGCGGCGCGATGCAGGGGATCGGCCAGGCCCTGATGGAGCAGGCGGTCTACGACCCCAGGGACGGCCAGCTCGTCACCGGCACGTTCATGGATTATGCGCTGCCGCGTGCCGCCGATGGTCCGTCATTCGTGTTCGAAACCCACAACGTGCCCTGCAAGACCAATCCGCTCGGCGTCAAGGGCGCGGGCGAAGCCGGTGCGATCGGCTCCTGTCCGGCGGTCGTCAATGCGATCATTGACGGGCTGTGGCGCGAATACAGGATCGACCACATCGACATGCCGGCGACGCCCGAACGGGTGTGGGTCGCGATCCGCGAGCATCAGCGCCAGCATAGTCTCTGATATTTTTTTGCGTACCCGGAATGAAAATACGGGCGCGGGGTTGGACCATAATCAGCGCCATTCGCGGACAGCGAATGGGCGGGATCAAAGCAAAAGGGGATTCGCCGATGATGATGCGAACTGTGGTGGTGGCGGCAACGTTGTTGCTTGGCGTGAGCGCCGTGATGGCGCAGCAGGATGCCGTCAAGATGGCCCAGGATACCATGAAGGCCAACGGCCGGAACATGGGCACCGTGCTGGCCCCGATGAACAAGGGGGAAAAACCCTACGATCAGGCCGCAGTCGATGCCGCTCTCGCCCAGTTCGACGACACCGCCAAGAAGCTGGCCACCATGTTCCCCGCCAGCCTCAAGGACGCCAAATGGGAGGGCGATTTCAGCCCCTCGCCGAAGATCTGGGACGACAAGGCCGGCTACGACGCCAAGGTCGCGAGCTTCGCCAAGGCGGTGACCGAGGCCAAGGCCAAGATCAAGGACCTCGATTCGCTGAAAGCGAATTTCCCCGGCATCGGCAAGGAATGCGGCGCCTGCCACGAGACCTATCGCCTCAAGAAGGGCTGATCCGGTTGTAGCCCGGACGGAGCGAGCGGGTCGGCGCAACGCGCCGCCCCGGCGAGCGAAATCCGGGAAACCGTCAGCCACGGATACACCGCCCCGGATTGCGCCAGCGTGCGGCGCTTGCGCGCCGACCCGCTGGCTTTATCCGGGCTACGAATAAAGGGCGGGCGCCTGAAGCGTCCGCCCTTTTTGTTGTTCGCGTGCGAAGCCTTACTTCGTCACCGCCGGTGCGAAGCCTTACTTCGTCACCTGACCGCGGATTTCGCCGGCCGGATTGGCGGCGGTATGGACGTTGATGTAGTACTTGCCGGCCATCAGGTCGGCCGCCTGGGCGTCGGTCAGGGTGGCGCTGCCTTCGACCGGGCTCGAGGTGGCATTTGGGATCGGCACGGCGACGCCGGCGTTGGCGCCGGGTGCGGCGGGACCGTGGAAATGCGCCATGGTCGCCGGCCCGGAGAGCCCCGAATAGGTCAGTTTCCAGCTCAGCTTCCTGGTGGCGGGATCGTAGTCGAGGTCGGCGGTACCCTTGCCGGCCGAGGCGACGGCGGCTCCCTTGCCGTCGAGGGTCACCTTCATCTTGTCGGCGAACGCGGGTCCGGCAAAGGCAAGGGTTGCTCCGAGCGCCAGCGTTGCAAGCATGGTCCTGGTGTTCGACATGGTTTTCTCCCTGTTGACGCGACGTGATGGTGTCAGTCTCAACCGCGGAATTGCGGATTTATTCCCGGGCGCCGGTTTGAACGGCCTCAATTTTCAGGCAGCGCACGGCTGCAATAACGGTCATACTGGCCGCCATGTTCAGGCCCTTGCTGACGGATCGGTGAATGCTGCGGCGAATTTTCCTTATGCTTGTTGTTGCGGCCGTCATCGGCTGCGCGATCTTCTGGTGGCTGACGATTCCGGCGACCGTAGCTGCGAATTCGCTGCCGGCTTACAAGCCCGACCTGGCCAACGGCCTCACAACGTTCAATGCCGGCGGATGTTCCTCCTGCCATGCCGTGCCGGGCCAGCCCGACCGGCTCAAACTCGGTGGCGGCCTCGCCATCCCGTCGCCGTTCGGCACGTTCTATTCGCCGAACATCTCGCCCGATCCGGCCGACGGCATCGGGCGATGGAGCGAAGCTGAATTCGTCAGCGCGGTGCT
>CALROE020000211.1:0-6215 GCA_943369715.1 Bradyrhizobium ivorense | reverse complement strand
CGCCGGCCTTCAGAAGTCCGTCGCGATAATGGGCGGTGTCGGCCGGGTTCTTCCAGCGGAAATTCCTCAAATGCCGCTCGACATTCAGGCCGGGGAAGCTGGCCAGCAGGACTGCGACCGCCTGGGCCGCTTCCTCGGTGCGGTCCAGTTGCGCAAGGGCCGCGGCCCGCACGCAGAGCACCTGAAGGTGATTGGGATTCAGATACAGGGCTTCCCGCGCCCAGGACAGCGACGCGTCATACTGCCGGAGCAAATAGTGACTGAACGCATTCAGGGCCGGCCATTGATATCGGGGGTCGCTGTTGCCGCGTTGCACCGCCTCCGAGAACAGTTCGACGGCCTGGCGGTGCTCGCCGATCACCATGTGACATATTCCGAGCACGCCGCGCGCCCCCATGTCGTAGGGGTTCAGTTCAACCGCCTTTCGCGCGGCTTCCATGGCGGCGTCGTGGTTACCCTCCATCGCATGCACATAGGCCAGAATCGAAAATGCGAAGGACGAACGGGGATCAAGCCGGACACTGCTTTCCGCGAGTTCCATCGCCTCGCTCCACAACTGGCTGGTGCTCTTGATCCAGCCGAACTGCACGCCCTGCACCAGGATCGTGGCGAGATAGGCGCGTGCGATGGAAAGCGCCGAATCGAGCGCAATGGCCTCCCTGAACAACTCAATCGAGGCTTCGTAATCCGCCTTTGTGGGCTTGTAGTAATGAGAAAGCCCCCGCAGGAACCGGTCCCACGCGGTCAGGTCGGTCGACGACGATCGCGCCGGCGCGGAAGCTTCGGCGCGATAGATCTCCGGAGCCAATGCCGCGCACAGATGGGCGGTGATTTCATCCTGCATCGCGAACAGGTCGCCGATGCCCCGGTCGTAGCGACCGGTCCATAATTGCTCGCCATTCTCGGGAGCTATCAATTCGGCGGTGACGCGAATCTTGGTTCCGGCGCGTCGTACCGAGCCCTGGATCAGATAGGTCGCGTCGATTTCGCGCGCGATCAGGCGCGTGCTCAGGCTCTTGCCCTTGAATGCGAAGGTCGAATTCCGGCTCAATACCCGGAAAAACGATTGCAGCGACAGCGCGTGGATCAGGTCTTCGGTCAGTCCATCGGAGAAATACTCGTCGGCGCTGTCGCTCAGATTGGCAAAGGGAAGCACACCCACGATCGCGGTCCGGTATTGGGCCGCAAGGCTCGACTCGTTCCTTGGGTCGCTGGCGGGGATGCCGTATCCGGCCGGCTCCCAGGTCCAGACATGGACCGGCTCGGCAATGTTCTTGAAACGGTGCATGCCGGCGTCGACGAAGGTGACGCTGAGGTGCTTGCTGGCCTCGTGATAGGCCTTGGCCGACACCGCCACGCCGCCGGGGACGGCAATCGCTTCGAGCCGGACGGCGATGTTGACGCCATCGCCGAACACCTCGTCTTCGTCGGCGATCACGTCTCCCATGTGGACGCCGATACGGAATCGCATCACCCGATCCGCCGGGAGCTGGCTGTTGCGTTCCGCCATCAGCGACTGCATCGCCACCGCAGACTCGATCGCCTCCACGACGCTCGGAAACTCAAGCAAAAAACCGTCGCCGGTGTTCTTCACGATCCGGCCGCCGTGGTTGAGAATGACCGGATAGATCGCGCTTCGATGGGCCTTGAACGCGGCGTGCGTACCCGCCTCGTCGGCGCCCATCATCCGCGAGTAACCGGCGACGTCAGCGCAGTTTATGGCCGACAGGCGTCTTTCCATCTCCCATGCCCCTGAACTCGCAGCCCATACGGGACGTGGTCGCTGACCGAATCCAATGCCTTTAAACCACCTGTCGCCGCCAGACGCCAGATCGCATGTATATGACAGTTAGGTGATGGTGCTGCTGCTCCGCAAGGCCGCGGCCTCACCGAGCTGAGGTTCCCCGACCGCCATTTTTTTAGCTGCGCAGGCCGGGCGCTTCCTGGCCGGTACGCGCCACATATTCCGTGTAGCCGCCGCCGTATTGATGAATTCCCTCCGGCGTCAGCTCCAGCACCCGGTTCGACAAGGCGGCGAGGAAGTGACGGTCATGTGAAACGAACAGCATGGTGCCCTCGAATTCGGACAATGCGTTGATCAGCATCTCCTTGGTCGCCATGTCCAAATGGTTGGTGGGCTCATCCAGCACCAGGAAGTTCGGCGGGTCGAACAGCATCTGCGCCATCACCAGCCGCGCCTTCTCGCCGCCCGACAGCACCCGGCATTTCTTCTCGACGTCGTCGCCGGAGAAGCCGAAGCAGCCGGCCAGCGCACGCAAGGAGCCCTGCCCCGCCTGCGGAAACGAATCTTCCAGCCACTCGAACACCGTGCGCTCGCCGTCCAGCAGATCCATGGCGTGCTGGGCGAAGTACCCCATCTTGACGCTGCCGCCGACGGCGACCGTCCCGTCATCGGGCTCAGTGGAACCCGCCACCAGCTTGAGCAGCGTCGACTTGCCGGCGCCGTTGATCCCCATCACGCACCAGCGCTCCCGGCGGCGCACCTGGAAGTCCAGCCCATCATAGATGTTGCGGCTGCCATAGCCCTTCTGCACGTTCTTCAGGCTGACCACGTCTTCGCCCGAGCGCGGCGCCGGCAGGAAATCGAACTGCACGGTCTGGCGGCGCCGCGGCGGCTCCACCCGCTCGATCTTCTCCAGCTTCTTGACCCGGCTCTGCACCTGCGCCGCGTGCGAGGCGCGCGCCTTGAAGCGTTCGATGAAATTGATTTCCTTGGCGAGCATCGCCTGCTGGCGCTCGAACTGGGCCTGCTGCTGCTTTTCGCTCAGCGCGCGCTGCTGCTCGTAGAATTCATAGTCGCCGGAATAGCTCGTCAGCGAACCGCCATCGATCTCCACGATCTTGTTGACGATGCGGTTCATGAATTCGCGGTCATGCGAGGTCATCAGCAGCAGACCCTCGTAACCCCGCAAGAAATTCTCCAGCCAGATCAGGCTCTCGAGGTCCAGATGGTTGCTCGGCTCGTCCAGCAGCATGGCATCGGGGCGCATCAGAAGAATACGCGCCAGCGCCACGCGCATCTTCCAGCCGCCCGACAGCGCGCCGACGTCGCCGTCCATCATTTCCTGGCTGAAGCTGAGGCCCGCAAGCACTTCGCGCGCCCGCCCCTCCAGCGCATATCCGTCCAGTTCCTCGAAGCGGCCCTGCACCTCGCCGTAGCGCTCGATGATCTCTTCCATCTCGTCGGCACGGTCGGGATCGCCCATCGCGGTCTCGAGCTCCTTCAGCTCGGCCGCGACGCTGCTGACCGGACCGGCGCCGTCCATCACCTCGGCCACGGCGCTGCGACCCGACATTTCGCCGACGTCCTGGCTGAAATAACCGATGGTGACGCCGCGATCGACCGCGACCTGGCCCTCGTCAGGCTGTTCCTGGCCGGTGATCATCCGGAACAGCGTGGTCTTGCCGGACCCGTTGGGACCGACGAGGCCGACCTTTTCGCCCTTCTGGAGCGCCGCAGAGGCCTCGATGAACAGGATCTGGTGGCCATTCTGCTTCGAAATGTTGTCGAGACGGATCATTTTTGCCTGGGGAATGGGGGAATTTGTTGCGCTGCTCTTAGGGCATGGGGGGCGGTAGAGGAAGGGTGTTTTGGGCGGGCCAGATGCCCGATCCGGGGCTCGCGAACGGGCACTCGGCGGGTGCCGGCCTGGATCCGCCCAAATGAGCGGGTTTTTGTTTGGGGATTGAACGGCCGCCCGGCATGCGGCGACCAACCAACCGTGCAACCCTGCGATCCGACGAACAAGGGCGCCTGGATGATTCTGCAATCGCTCGCCGGCTTGCCGGCGTTTCTGGTGTATTTCTGCACGGGCCTGGTCGCCGTGGTCGCCTTCCTCTTCGTCTATACCCGCGTCACGCATCACGATGAATTCCAGCTGATCCGCGACAACGTGCCGTCGGCGGCGATTGCGCTGGGCCTCAGCCTGCTCGGTTTCGTGCTGCCAGTGGTCAGCGCCATCGCGCACTCCGCCAATGTGGTGGATTGCCTGTTCTGAAGCGCAATCGCGCTGATCGTTCAGATCTCGGTCTATTTCATCGTCAGGATACCGGTGCCGAACCTGTCGGCGCGAATCGCCGGCGGCGAACTCGCGCCCGCGATCTGGCTCGGGCTGGCCTCGCTCGCCGCCGGCGCGCTCAAGCTGCACTCGTCGGTGCGGCGTGACGCCACGATTGAGGCGCATCAAATTCAAATCGTGTCAGCGATGTATGCTTGGCCTTGGGGTTGGCTTGAGGAGAACGGCCATGCGACGCGCCACACTCGCTTTGACACTGTCAGTCTTCACACTGTTGCCATCTGCCGTTCCGGCATGGGCCGCACCCTGCCCGTTTCCGATGGTCCGGGAATGCCTGCCGCCGCCGAAGGATCGTCCGCAAGCGGTCCCGATGCCCTGCCGCTGTGTGAACCCGCCCGGCAGCCCGACATGGGGCGGCAAGGCGGAGATTCACAAGAAGAACGTGCCGACGGTGAAGCCCAACAAGCAATCCGGGCCGTACAACTGAGCGCGCGACGCGTGAATTTAGTTCAGTTTCTTACTGCCCGTCACCGGCCTCGGCGGCTCCGGCTGCGGGTTCAGCCAGGTTCCGCCCTTGTCGACCTTGGCGGGGCCCATCGGCGGGTCAGGCTGCGGATTGAGCCAGGTCTTTCCTGATCCTCGCACCTTCGTCTTCTTCACATTCTTCGACTTGGTCGTCACCACCGCTTCGGCCAGCCTGACTGGTTGCGCCGCGAACCGGGCCGAGTAGCCAGCCGATTCCGTCGAGGTGCTCGCGCTGGCGGCATCGATTGTCGCAGCGAGGACAAGACCTGCCATCGCGAAAGCCGATCGCTTCGCGATGGTCGCTCGTGTGAATCTCTTCTGCTTCATGGACGTTTTCCTTTTGGCGTTACCGATCCAGCTGCCGCCGGATGGGTGGCGGGACTGGACGAGGGCGAATGATCGGCTTCGGCGTAAAGCGCTTCGGTGGGCCGAACCGCTTCGGCGGCGGCGGCCGAACCACGATCCGTGGCGGCGGCGGCGGGACAAACTCGCGACCGCCTCGTTTGCCGCGCGGAAGGATGACCGGCGCCGGGACAATGGTGGTGCCGGGCACGAATGTCGCGCCGCCCGCCGGCACGCATTTGCGCTTGTCGGCGTCGGGTTTCTGTCCCGAAGGACAGCATTGCCCGCCGGCGGTCGCCTGGGCCGCGAGACAGCACGAGCCGTTCGGCAGTTTCACATAGCCTGTGAAGCAGGCGTCGGGTCCTTTGATCGGCGCGGCGTTGGTGACGCATTTCCCGTCGACAGGGAATTGCCCTTGCGGACAGCTGCAAGCAGCGCCCGTGCCTGCTACCGCGCTCGCTGGCGGGCAACACTGACCGGTGAGCGGATCGGTGGTCGTTCCGGGCGGGCAGCCGACCACTGAACCACACGTATTGTCGCTCTGCGGCTTGGTCCCGGGTGGGCAGCAGGTGCCGTTCGGCGTCGCCTGTTCGATCTTGCACTCAATCTTGGGCGGGCTGCAGCTCCCATCCGGTTGCGGCGTGGTGCCTTGCGGGCAGCATTTGCCTGTGGAGGACAATTTCCCGGGCGGCGGGCAAGGCGTCAGATACCCCTGCTTGCAGCTACCATCGGGCTGCGGCTTGGTGCCTGTTGGGCAGCAAGTGCCGGTCGACGACAATTGCTCGGGCGGACATGGCTTCTTCATCGGATAGCAAGTGCCGTCGGGCTGCGGCTTGCTGCCTGGCTCACAGCAAATGCCCTTCGACGACAGCTGGCCGGGCGGACAGAATGGCAGTTTTGGTTTGCCGCATATGCCGTCGGGTCCGGGCAGCGTGCCATCCGGGCAGCATTGGTTCGCGGCGAAACCCCATTGACCGTTCGGACATAAACTCTGGCAGCTGCCGTCGAGGCCGATCTGCTTCAAGCCGTTGCTGTTCTTGTTGCAGTCGATCAAGGCCGGCGTCGGCTTGCAGCCGATGGTGCTGTTCGGGTCGGGCTCAAATCCGGACGGGCAGACCGGCCACTTGTAAATGGTACAATGCCAGCTGTTGCCGTCCTGGACCGGCTTCGAACCGTCCAGGCACGTCCATGTAGACGGATCTGGCCCCATCGGCTTGCTCGGGTCGAAACCTGCCAGGCAGGCCTCGATGTGGCCCGGATCGATCGATCCATCCGGGCAAGGCGACTGGCACTGGCCGTTCGTTCCGAGGA
>CALROE020000210.1:0-6221 GCA_943369715.1 Bradyrhizobium ivorense | reverse complement strand
GCGATCTCTCGCGCAGCCCTTCTTTCGTCAGAACGAAGCCAGCCTCAGAACATCAGGCCTTCCTTCACCAGCACCCAGCGGCCGTTCTTGACCTGCTGAACCTGGGTGACCGTGGTGGCGAGATGGTTGGTCTTCGAGAACACGGTCGGCGGCGAGTTGAAGATATCCAGGAACTTGTCGCCGGACTCCAGCGCGTCGAGCATCTTCTGGCCGGTCAGATCCTTGCCGGCCTTGTTGGCATAATGCGCAAACGTCATCACCGCATTGTAGCCGATGATCGCCTGGGTGTTGGCGTCGCTGCCGAACATCTTCTTGTAGTTGGCGAGCCAATCCTTCACTTTTCCCTTCGCGGTGTCCTCGTAGGGAATTTCGAAGCCTGAAGCGGCATAGAGCCCCTCAACCACTTCCTTGCCGAGCGCCGGCACTTCGAGCACGTTGGTCGGCGTGGCGCCGAGGAAGGTCACGTCCCATCCGAGCTTCTTGGCTTCGCCCATCGCACCGATGGTCTCGCGCAGCACCGTGCCGAGCAACACCATATCGCAACCGTCGGCCTTCATCTTGGCGACCTGCGCACTGAAGTCGGAGACGCCGCGCTTGTAGCTGGTGACCGAGGCCGGTGTCAGCTTCATTGCAGTAAGCTGCTGGGTGAAGCCATCGAGCACGTTTTTCCCGTACTCGTCGTCCTGATGCATGATGCAGGGCTTCTTGAAGCTCTTCGCCTCGATCATGTACTTGACGGCGGCGCGGGTGCTCTCGACGTAAGGCAGCAGGTTGTTGAACTTCAGCCGCTCCTGCGGCTTGGCCGGATCGAACTTGAAGGTGAATTCGGCCGCGGTGAGCGGAAACAGCTGCAGCACGCCGGCGTCAAACAGCACGTCCTGCGAGGCGAGCACGGTGGGCGAGCCCATCGGGCCGACCATCGCGAAGATCTTGTCGCGCTCGACCATCTTCTGCGACGCCAGCACCGCGCGCTTCGGGTCGTAGCCCGAATCCTCCAGCACCATCTTGATCTTGCGGCCGTGAATGCCGCCGGCGGCGTTGGTTTCCTCGACCGCCATCTTCATGCCGTTGGAAACCGGCACGCCCCAGCCCTTGATCGGACCAGACAGGTCCTGGTGGGTGCCGATGACGATCTCGGTCGCCGAGATGCCTTCATTGGTGACCTTGGTTTGCGCTGCGGCCGGCAGATGGGTCAGCGCAAGGGCGCCCACCGCAAGGCCCAGCACCTTGAACGATTTCGACATTGCAGTCTCCTCTTCGTGTGGCCCGTGTTGAGCGAAGGCCGGGGCCTTTAGATCCTTCGCCGTTTTCGATTGCTCGTCTGCTCGTCGCTCACGCCACTGCGCGCTCGCCATACATGGCGTTGATCTCGACCGCGTAGCGCTTGTTCACGAAACTGCGCTTCAGTTTCATGGTCGGCGTCAGTTCCTCATCCTCGGGCGTCAGCTGACGCTCGATCAGGAAGAACTTCTTGATGGTTTCGACCCGCGCGAAATTGACGTTCACCGCCTCGATCTCGCGCTGGATCAGATCCTGGATTTCCGGCGCCCGGCACAGGCTGGCATAATTGGTGAAGGGAATGTCGTGGTCCTGGGCGTACTTCTCGACGTTTTCCTGGTCGATCATGACGAGGCAGGTCAGGAACGGCCGCTTGTCGCCGATCACCACGGTGTCGGAGATGTAGGGCGAGAATTTCAGCTGGTTCTCGATCTCCGACGGCGTGATGTTCTTGCCGCCCGAGGTGATGATGATGTCCTTCATCCGGTCGGTGATCTTGACGAAACCCTCATTGTCGATCGAGCCGACGTCGCCGGTATGCAGCCAGCCCTTGGCGTCGATGGTCTCCGCGGTCTTTTCCGGCTGGTTGAGATACCCCATGAACAGGAAGTCGCCCTTGATCAGGATTTCGCCTTCGGGAGAAACCTTCACCTCGCCCCACGGCGCGGCCTTGCCGACCGAGCCGAGCTTGACGCGGTCCGCCGGCATCACGGTGGCGACGCCGCAGTTCTCGGTCTGGCCGTAGACCTCGCGCATATCGATGCCGAGCGCGAGATACCAGCGGATCAGATCGGGCGCGATCGGCGCCGCCCCGGTAAACGCCAGCCGGCAGCGGTCGAGCCCCAGCATGCGGCGGATGTTGCGGAACACCAGCCAGTATGCCGCCTGATTGGCGAGACGCAGCGGCAGCGGCGGCGTGTCGCCCTGCAGCTTGTATTCGGTCTGCCGGTAGCCCAGCGCCAGCGCCTGGCGGTACATCCAGTTCTGGAACGGAGTGGCATCCTTCAGCGCGATGGTGACGCCGGAATAGAACTTCTCCCAGACCCGCGGCACCGCCAGAAACGCGGTGGGCTGCACTTCGCGCAGATTGTCCGGCACCGTTTCCGGGCTTTCGGCGAAATTCATCACCGACCCCAGCGCCAGCGAGATGTAGTAGCCGCCGATCCGTTCGGCGACATGGCAGAGCGGCAGGAACACCAGGCGCTCTTCGGCGTCGCTCGACGGAAACAGGTCGTTGGCGTGGCGCATCTGGTGGGTCACGCTGCGGTTGGAATGCATCGCGCCCTTCGGCGGGCCTGTGGTGCCGGAGGTGTAGACCAGGATGGCGAGGTCGCCGGCGCCGCGGCTTGCAATCATCTCGTCCCACAGCGCCGCGTGGTCGTTGATGTGATTGCTGCCGAGCGCCAGGAACTCGGCGAGCGACATCACCATCGGATCGATGAAGCCGTTGAGGCCTTCCATGTCGAACACGACGATCTTCTGCAAGGTCGGGCAGCGCGCCCGGCACGACAGGATCTTGTCGAGTTGCTCCTCGTCCTCGGCGAAGATCACCTTGGTCGAGGAATCGTTCACCAGATATTCGACCTGGACCGCGGAATCGGTCGGGTAGATGCCGCTGGAAACGCCGCCGGCGCACAGGATGCCCATATCGGCAAACACCCATTCCGGCACGGCGTTGGCGATGATCGAGGCAACATCGCCCGGCCGGAAGCCGATGGCGTGCAGCGCGTAGGCGATTTCCTTCGATATCTGCTGCCACTGCCGCCAGCTGGTGGGCTGCCAGATGCCGAACTTCTTCTCGCGGATCGCCGGCCTGTCGCCGCGCGTTTCCACCGCCAGCAAAAAGCTCTTCGCGATCGTGTCCGCCACAGTCAGCACTGCGGGTCTGGCCATACTTCGTTCCCTCCGCCTCTCGGCCCCGCCTGCGCATGCCGGCCTTGAAAGCCGGTCTTTTGCGCAAACAGGACCCGTATTTAACGCCGAATCTTCCCTAAAAGCCAATCCCGCGTCAGCGCCACGTTTTCTTCTTTTTCCAGCGCCGCTCGCCCCGCGCACCCTCTTCCTTGGCACCGAGATAGAATTCCTGAATGTCCTTGGAGTTCATCAGCCGTTCGCAGGTGTCGTTCATGACCACCCGGCCGATTTCAAGGACATAGCCATAATGGGCGGTTTCCAGCGCGATCTTGGCATTTTGCTCGACCAGCAGGATCGACATGCCCTGCTCTTCGTTGACCCGCTTGATGATCGTGAAGATCTCCTTGACCAGGATCGGCGACAGGCCCAGCGACGGCTCGTCGAGCAGCAGCAGCGTCGGCCGGTTCATTAACGCCCGCCCGATCGCCAGCATCTGCTGTTCGCCGCCCGACAGCTGCCCGGCCGGCTGGTCGAGCCGCTCCCGAAGCCGCGGAAAATAGCCGTAGACCAGTTCGAGGTCGCCGGCGACGTTGTCGCGATCCTTGCGCGGATAGGCGCCCATCATCAGGTTCTCGCGCACGCTCAGGAACGGAAATACCTCGCGCCCCTCCGGCACATGGCTGAGGCCGAGCCGCACGATCTTGTCGGCCTCCATGCGCTGGATCGGTTTGCCCAGAAATTCGATCGAGCCCTTCTGCGGATCGAGAATTCCGGAAATGGTTTTCAGCACCGTGGTCTTGCCGGCGCCGTTGGCGCCGAGCAGGGTCACGATTTTTCCGCGCGGCACCTCGATGCTGATGCCGCGGATGGCCATGATCGGCCCGTAATAGCTCTCGATATTGCTGAGCTTCAGGATGATGTCGGGGGTACTCATATTTTCATCCCCTCAAGCGCCGAGGTAAGCGGCGACGACGTCGGGATGACGCTGCACCTCGGCCGGCGATCCCATCGCCAGCACCTTGCCGTAGTTCAGCGCGATCACGCGGTCGGATACCCGGTTTACCAGCGTCATGTCGTGCTCGACCATCAGCACGGTGATGCCGAGCTCGGTCTTCATGTCCCGGATCCAGAACGACATGTCGTCCGTCTCCTCGACATTCAGCCCGGACGACGGCTCGTCGAGCAGGATCAGCTTCGGTTCGGTGCAAAGCGCCCGCGCCAGTTCGATCACCTTGCGCACGCCATAGGGCAGCCCCGAGATCAGCTTGTCGCGGTACGGCTCGAGATCGAGGAATTCGATCACCTGCTCGACGCGGCGACGATGGATCTTCTCGTTCGCCTTCACGCTCGGCAGGAACAGCAGTTCCTGCCACAGCTGGGTGGTTGAATGGCGGTGCCGGCCGACCAGAAGGTTGCTCAGCAAGGTGGCGTTCTCGAACAGTTCGATGTTCTGGAAGGTGCGGGCGATACCGAGCTTGGCGATGCCGAAGGCGGGCTCCTCGGTGATGTCCTGGTCCTCGAAGAAAATCCGGCCCGAGGTCGGGTTGTAGATCCGCGACACCAGGTTGAAGATCGAGCTCTTGCCGGCCCCGTTGGGACCGATGATCGACAGGATCTCGCCCTTCTCCACGGCGAAGGAGACCGCGTCGACCGCTTTCAGCCCGCCGAAATGCAGCGACAGGTTCTCGGCGCGGAAATAGCTCATCGGTTACGCTCCGATTTGACGTAAATCTTCTGTCGCTTGAAGGTGGCGCGCTTGTAGAGCGGGAACAGCTGGAAGAAGAGCTTGACCTTGAGCCAGCGTCCGTAGAGGCCGAGCGGCTCGAACAGCACGAACAGCACGATGATGATCCCGTAAATCGCGCCTTTCAGCCCGTTGGCGGAAGCGAACGCGGCGACATTGGCCTGGATCTTCGCGGCCGTCGCCGCGCCGGCGCCGAAGGTCGCGGCGATGGCGGCGATCATGCCGGGCACGTCGTCCTTCAGGTAGGTCAGGAACGGATCGATCATGACGATGAAGATCGCGCCCAGCACGGCGCCGTGCGGGCTGAAGGCGCCGCCGATCAGGATCACGATGATGAACTCGATCGAGAGCTGCAGCGTGAACATTTCCGGGCTGATGAAGGAAAGCTTGTGGGCGAACAGCACCCCGGCGAAGCCGGTGATCGCCGCCGAGATCGCGAACGACTTGACCTTGTAGAGCGAGACGTTGACGCCCATGCTGCGCGCCGCGGTCTCGCTGTCGCGGATCGCGACGAAGGCGCGGCCGGTCGGCGAGCGCAGCAGATTGAGCGTGCCGACGATGGTGAGTGCCAGCACCGCAAGGCAGAGGAAGTAGAACGAGGGGCTGTCGCGCGACACCGCGGTGCCGAGGAATTGCAGGGCCTTGACCCGCATGCCCTCGTTGCCATGGGTCACGCTTTCCCAGCGCGCCAGGATTTCCTCGATGATGAAGGCGAAGGAAATCGTCGCGATCACCAGATAGATGCCCTGCAGCCGCAGCGCCGGGAACCCGACCATGGCGCCGACCACGCCGGTCAGCAGCCCGGCGACGAGAAAATACACCGGGAACGGGACGTTGTATTGCTGCAGGTACGCCGCGGTATAGGCGCCGATCGCGAGAAAGGCGGCATGGCCGAGCGACGCCTGCCCGGTGAAGCCGGTCAGGATCATCAGTCCGACGCCGACGGTGGCGTAGATGAAGACGAAGACCAGCTGGCTGACGAGATAACTGGAGAGAATGAACGGCGCGACCACCAGGAAGGCCAGCAGGACGCCGTAGGTGACGATGTAGCCGCCGTGCGGAAACAGCTTGATGTCGTCTTCATAGTCGGTCTTGAACATGAAACGCATGGCTGGCCCCTCAAACCTTCTTGCGCGCGTGATGGCCGAACAGGCCTTCGGGCTTGAGCAGCAGCACCATCAGGAGAACGACGTAGGGCGCGACGTCCTTCCATCCCTGCGGCAGGTAGAAACCGGCCATGCTCTCGATCACCCCGATCAGCACGCCGCCGACCACGGCACCCGGGATCGAGCCGAAGCCGCCGAGCACCGCCGCCGGAAACGCCTTCAGCCCCAGCACCAGGCCG
>CALROE020000209.1:0-6223 GCA_943369715.1 Bradyrhizobium ivorense | reverse complement strand
GCGCGTCAGCGCCGCGCCGATGGCACAATCCGGGAACGGCTGCCGCAGTCGCCCCGGATTTCGCAAGGGCTCCATCCGGGCTACGACGCCACTGGCTCAATTCAACTTCTTCCCGCCCTCCGTCACCGCATCGAGAAACGCCCCGGTCTCGCGGTTGAGAAATTCGACATCCGCTGGCATGCTGCCGCCGGCCGAGGCATGGCCGGTGACGGTGCCGGGGCTGATCGTCATCATCTTCACGCCGGGAATGTTCTTGCCCAGTTCGATCGGCTCGAATTCCGGATTGAGCAGGTCCTTGGTGCCGGTGAGGATCAGGGTCTTCGCCTTGATCGAGGCCATCGCCTTCGCGGTGTCGCCGTCGAAGCCTTTGGTGGTGCCGACGTCGTGCCGTTCATAGGCCCAGGTCTGGTAGATCCAGTTGTTGGCGTCGAACGCCTTCAACAGCGACGTCTCCTGCGTCTCCAGCCAGGGCAGCACGTCCATGCCGTTTTTGAACTGCGCCGAATACATCTCCGGCGTGCGCGCCGAAAGAAAACTGAGAATGTCGCGCCACAAGCGGATCCCCTTCTCCGGCGGCGCGTCGTAATTGCCGTCCTTCCACGCCGGATCGGTCATGATCGCCTTGCGCGAGGCTTCCAGCACCGCCACGGTCCAGGCCGGCGTCTTCGCCAGCGGCACCATCGCCACCAGCGCGTCCATGTAATCTGGGTAGCTCACGCCCCATTGCAGCACCTGCATGCCGCCCATCGACGGGCCGACCACGGCGACCACATGGTCGATGCCGAACTTTTCCTTCATCAGCCGGTACTGCGATTCCACCATGTCGCGGATGGTGAATTTTGGAAATTGCATGCGCGGCTGGGCGGTGGAATTGCTCGGCGAGGTCGTCAGCCCGTTGGCGATGGCGTCGGTGCAGACGATGAAATACTTGTCGGGGTCGAGCGCCTTGCCGGGGCCGATCATGAAATCGAGCCGGTGGTGGTTGCCCGAGATCGCCGTCACCATCAGGATGGCGTTGGATTTTTTGGCGTTCAGGGTGCCGTGGGTGACGTAGGAGATGGCGAAATCCCTGATCGCCTCGCCGCTTTCCAGCTTGAGGTCGCCTTCTGCGAAGGATTGGTGCGCCGGTTGCTGCGGCGTATGGGCCAGAGCGGGCAGCGACAACAACAGGCCGGCGGCGACGAGATGCGCGATGCGTTTCATTTTCTTCTCCCGGAAGCGGAGGGACTTTGACGGCCGCCCTCCTGCGCCCGGAGGATACGGGCTGCGTAGCCGCGGGCAGGTCCGGCAAGGGAAGATTTGCCCGGCGGGGCGCGCGGAATAAATCGACTGCGCCGCGGTTTCCCGCCGTCTGCATACAAACGCCCGCGCCTTTGCTAGTCTGGTGCCGCGCCGAGTCCTTTCACCGGGCGCCAGGGGAGACGGTCATGGCCAAGGGTCAGATGCGCAGCAACAAGGAAAAGAAGAAGCCGAAGGCCGACAAGAACGTCAAGAAGGGCGGCGCCGCGCCGGTCAATCCGTTCGCGGCCGGCAAGACTCCCGCCGGGCAGAGCCCGAACAAGAAGAACTAGTTCCCGGTTTCAGCCACCACTGCAGGGCGCGGCGCATCGGTGTCGGTGATGGCGGCGTCGCGCGCGCGGCGCTGCGCCGCCAGCGCGAATTCCCCGGCGCCGCCGCGGCGCGATTGTCGCTCGCGTGTTTCGCGAAGCCTCCCAAAACACAACCAAAATACAACAAAAATACACCTTTGGGTTGTGAACCGGTTTCATTCCGCACGCGTCCAAATGGGGCGGAATTCTTTGCCGATTGATCGCAGTGAAAATCCGCCCACAATGCAATCGGCACATGCCGGTCGGGCGCAACACCGGCGGAGAAGACAATGATCGAGCAAATCAACCGGCAGCGCGTGCTGAGTCTGCTCGATGCGTTCTACTCCCGCGATCTCGAGGGCGCGCTGGCCCGCCTCAGCGAAGACATCGATTACATCGCGGCCGCGCCGATCGATATCCTGCCGCATCTGGGCCACCGCCAGGGCAAGGCGCAGATCCGGGAGATGTGGCAGACCGTCCACACCCGCTATTCCAACATGCGCTACGAAATGCCCTTTATCGTCGCCGAAGGCGACAAGGTCGCCGCGCTGGTCCGGGCGTTCTTCCGCAAGAGCGGCAACGACCGGATCGTGCAGTTCGACATCGCGATTTTCTTCACCTTTCGCGACGGCCGCATCACGCAGATCCGCGAGGTCATCGACTCTTTCGACCTGGTTCAGCAGGTGCTGGAGCGCGACGTCGCCGCGGTTCTGGCCGATACCAAACCCGGAAAGAGCTGAGCCCTCATTGGCCGGTCGCGCGGCAGGTATTTGCGACCACCGCGTTGAACCTTCCCGCACCCTGCCGCGACCCATCACGAGGTTTTGCGGCCACTGACACGAAGAAACCACATCGATGAAAATTGCGTTGCTTGTCCTGCTCGGCCTGTTGTTGGGGGCGCTGGGCGGCGCAGCACTTGGAATCGGTGCCGGGCTCGCCTGGGTCGAATTCTTCAAAACCTCGAATTTCGAAGGCTATAGCGGCATGCTGGTGTTCTTCACCTTCATGCCCCTGGGCGCCGCGATCGGCGGGGTCGGCGGCGCGCTGCTGTTCGGCGTGATCGCGATTCGCGATGCCGAAATCGCCATCGAGCAGGAGCCGGCGCGGCGGCGCGACCGATAAACAAGTGGAGCAAGCCGCATTTGTGCAATGCAAAAATGTAGATTGTGCGATGCAGCAATCGGCATTATCATTCAACTCTTAACTCATCGAGTAGCGGCAAATCAGGCCGGGCGTCACCGCCGACGCATTTCAAGGCCGTTTGTCGATTACATCCAGATTCAGGACAGAGCCATGACAGAGCACAGCCTCTGGCGTTTTTCGCGCGCGTTACATCGTGCGATCAATGAACGCCGGTTCGAAGACGTCGAAGCCTTGATCGACGATGAGGTCGACTGGGCGATCTACGGCCCGATCGACATGTTCCCATTCCTCGGCGCGCGCCGCGGCCGGGAAGCCGTGATCGAGGTCATCAGGCAGATCGCGCACAACGTCCGGGTCCACCGCTTCGATCGCGAGACCATCATGCTGGGCGTGGATTCGGCGTCCTCGATGCTGCGCTATTCGCTGACCGCGCTGGATTCGAACAAGCCGATCAGCCTGCGGATCGCGCATTTCGCGCAGTTCAAGGCGGGCCGGCTGTTCAACATCCGGGTTCTCGTGGATACCTTCGACCTGGTGGAGCAGGCGCTCGGGCGTCCGATTCATCTGCCGAGGATGGCATCGTTCGCCTGAGGGCGTCATTCCGGGGCGATGCGAAAGCATCGAACCCGGAATCTCGAGATTCCGGGTTCGTCGCTTTGCGACGCCCCGGAATGACGGTTGTCCAACACCCCGCCACAATTCTGCGCCGATGTACCCGCATCAATGCCGGTCTGCAGGCGGGCGCGGTTATGATTTCGACAACACGATACGGGCTGGCGATGCTGCTGTTGCTGGCGGCAAGCCTCGGCATCGCGCCGCTGGCGCATGCCCAGGCGCTCCCCTCGGATCAGGAGGATCCGGACGCCGTGGCGGAGACCGCCGCTTCCGATACCGATACCGACATCGAGGAGCTGGAGCCAGACTGGAGCCAGCTCAATGTCGATACCGCCACGCTGCTGTTCGGTCCGGCCTCCAAACCGCCATCGAAGGCGCGCCAGCTGCAAGCCTTGGATGGCTCCGACACCTCGTGGAAATCCACCAGCAAGGCCAATGGCACTTCGGAAGTGTCGGTGAAGCAATCGCTGTCGCCGTTCTGGGATACGCGGATCGGCGCCGACATGACCGTGGTCGGCCCGCCCCGGACATTGACCAGCGCGGACCTGCTGCGGCAGAAGATTTCGGGCGACGGCCAGCCCGCGCAGTCCTCCGGCACCGCATGGGCGGCAATCACCGCGCCCGGCGTCGGCTCGATCTGGGACAAGACCGCGATCGAAGCCCGGGTCGATCCCGCGCAGGAGCAGGGCAAGCTCGGCACCAGCCTCAGCAAGTCGCTGCCGCTCGGCGAGCAATATTCGCTCACCCTGCAGAACGGCTACAACATCATCCAGCAGGGCATCGTCCCGGTGCCCGGCAGCATCGCGCACCATCAGCGCAATTACCAGACCGAGCAATCGGCGAAGCTGAGCATTGCCGATACCGGCACCAGCCTCAGTGCCGGCCAGTCGCTGTCCTCCACCGAGGACAAGTGGCTGCGCAAGATCGGCGCCGAGCAGAAACTGTTCGGTGGCGTCACCGTCAACGGCTCGATCGGCGAAACCGCGCTCGGCACCTCGAACAAGAGTCTCAGCGCCGGCTTCAAGACCAGCTGGTAAAGGCTGCAGGCCGCGTTTCCTGCGCAAATCCCGCGAAAGATCGAGCATTGCCGCATATTGGCCGCGATGCGGTCAAAATCAGCAGCCCTGATGCGTCAGTTGAATTTCGTCGTGCGGGGGACAACCGCGCTCGTTACACACGCAGGGGAAAGCCGATGAATGCGACCATCCGTTCCGATAAAGTTGAATCAACCGAAGCGGACCCGAACCTCGCCGCCGTCTCGGAAGTCGAGGCCGGCATCCGCGACTTCGTCCGCAACGACGTCGCCTATCTGCGCCGTCCGCCGACGCTGACGCCCGACGCCGCCGCGCTCGAGCCGAGCACCGAGGCCACCGTCAACAACGTCAACTCGCTGATCCAGCGCGTCGCCGGAACGTCGCTGTCGGAAATCGAAAACCTGATCGGCGAACTCGAAAGCCTGCGCGACCTGCTGCATGCCGAGGGTCAGCGCGTGCAGCGCGAGATTTCCGGCTATGCCCAGCTCAGCCAGGCCGCGATGAAGTCCACCCGCATGATCGCCGACAATGTGACGCAGTGGAAACGCGCCGCCGACGGCCTTCGCAACAGCTGATCGCTTTCAGTCCCTGACTCAATCAACCGTGCTCGTCATTCCGGGGCGTCGCGAAAGCGACGAACCCGGAATGACGATTTGCGGCGATAGCTTTGAACTTGCCGCGTCCCGGCTGCGACCAAGAGCAGGCGCGCATCGCGCGGCGGGGGCGCGTTTCCATGAAAACCATTCGACCTGACAATGCCGATCCGATTCCGATGCGGGTGTCGCCGCACCGGATGGGCACCATCATGATCCGGTTTGTCGGACTGTTGTTGCTGGCGGTGGTGGTGATGGCGCTGGCCTGGCGCTGATTTTGGCGTTGATCAAATCATCCGCGATTCGGCTGCCATGGTTAGCCGGAGGTAACTTATCGGCCGACGATCCGGACGCCGTCGAACGAATAGGCGCCGTCGGCATGGCCCTTCACCACCATTCCGGTGGCCAGCATCACCGCAAGCGTCACGGTTGCGAAGATAAAGCCGACAATTTTCAAGCCGCCGCGGTCTGCCATCGTGGTCCCCAAAACTTTCGTCCCCAGCGCGATGTCCCATCGCGCCCTCAAATCCAGCTCAACTATGGCAGGCACAAGGTTCAAAATGCGTTAGCAAATGAATGGTTCCCGACGATCGCCGGAACGCGCCGGTCGAGGCGACAATCCGGTAACCATGTCGATTCAGGAAGCCGGGTTCCGCCGCGGCACGAAGGCCGTCGCCAGCAGCGAATAGGTCGGTTCACCGCGCTGGTTGGTGCCGGTGTGGCGGGCCTGCACGATGCCCCATTGCGGGCGCTTCTCCGAGGTCCGCAGCGATTCGACCTCGCTGGAAAAGCTGATGGTGTCGCCGGCCAGCACCGGCCTGATCCAGCGCAGTTCGCGAAAGCCCGGCGACGGTCCCCAGATCGCGATCTTCTCGCCGCGCGCGGCCGCTTCCCGCGCCTGGCTCTGGCCGTCGGCCACCAAGAGCTTCATGCAGACCGAGCCGACATGCCAGCCCGAGGCCGCCAGCCCGCCGAACAGCGACTTTCGGCCCGCCTCCTCGTCGAGATGAAAAAGCTGCGGGTCGAACTGCGCGGCGAATGTCTTGATCGATTCGGCGGTGAAGGTGAACGATCCCACCTCGCGCCGCTGCCCGATCGCCATGTCCTCGAAGAAGCGCATCAGCCGGCCTGCCCCGAGGCGACTTCGGCACGGCGCTTCACGATGATCGGCGACACCATCTCGCACAATGGCTGCCCGGCGGCGTTGCGCACCACGCCGCGGAACGTCACGATGCCGGTCTCCGGACGG
>CALROE020000208.1:0-6230 GCA_943369715.1 Bradyrhizobium ivorense | reverse complement strand
GCCGCCGAATTCATCGAGCAGCCGCACAACCGCGCCGAGGCGGCGCGCATCCTCAGCGCACCCGGGCGCATCGGTGTCGATCCGGAGGTGATCCAGCGAACACTCGACGGCCGCCTCAAGATTTCTCCCGACGGGACCATGCGTGAGAGCAACCGCTATCTGCTGGTGGGGCGGCAGGGCGCGGCGCGGCCGGACCCCGCGCAAGCCGCCTGGCTCTTTGCCCAGATGGTGCGATGGGGACAGACCCCGGTCAGCCCGGAGGCGCTGAAAGTCGCCATGGCGGTGTTCAGGCCGGACCTGTACGACGCAGCCCTTGGGCGCGCGGCGAAGCCAATCGAGGTCTCCGAGGGGATCGGCGCCTTCGCAGGACCCGCCTTCGATGCCAACGACATTGCCGGCCATCTGGCTGCGTTCAAGATCGGTCGCAAGATTCCGTGAAATAGGCCGTGGAGCGATGCTGGGCACCCGGCCCAACCGTCTAATTATTAGGCGCTCTGCTTGAATCAACGGTGGCGCCGCCGATCTGGTTCCCGTCCCAAAACGCAACCCATTGAATACGCGATATATTTTCTTCGAATCGGGGTGGCACGCAACTTGTATGTTGCAGTGCGGCCAGCCGTCGCAGATGCCCGCTGGCCAACGTCCAAGATGGATTTCCGCAGCAACGAAGCTGGTCGGGCCAGTTCGCATCACATGAACGGCCCGCATTCCCCTTTCGGTTGAAGCCACCCGTCGTGGCCGCAGGAGCTTCGTCGCGCACCATGAAACTGGAAACGCTCTCAGTCGATTTTACCGACGAGCAGAAACGCTACCTCGAAGGATTCGCGACGGGGCTGCAGATCAGCCGGGTCGGGCGCGGCCTCGGCGGCGCAGCCGCGGGTAAAGCCAATGCGGCGCCGACCGGTCCTGAAGCGTCGCACATCAAGGCGCAGGACCGCACGCTTGCCGCGGGCAAGAAGCTCGTCGACCAGGAAAAGTGGAAGCGCGAGCAGCATCCGTTCGACGCCTATCCGCGGCTGAAAGAGCAGGCGCTGGCCGATGCGCGACCATCGCCGGCGGACAATTTTCGCTGGCGCTATTACGGCCTGTTTTATGTCGGGCCGACGCAGGACTCCTATATGAGCCGTCTGCGGATTCCGAACGGCATCATGAAGCACTGGCAGTTTTCCGGGCTTGCCGATCTGATCGAACCGCTCTGCGGCCCGTTCAGCAACGTCACTACCCGCGCCAACCTTCAGGTGCGCGAAATCCCGCCGAGGAACGTGGTCGCGTTGATCGAGGGCATTCAGGATCTCGGCCTGTGCTCGCGCGGTTCCGGCGCCGACAACATCCGCAACGTCACGGGCACGCCGACGGCGGGCATCGATCCGCAGGAGATTCTGGACACTCGCGAATATGCCCGCGAATGGCACTATCACATTCTCAACGACCGCTCGCTGACGGGCCTGCCGCGTAAATTTAATGTCGCGTTCGACGGCGCCGGCAAGATCGCGGTGCTGGAAGACACCAACGACATCGCCTTTGCCGCGGTCGAGGTCAAAGGCGGTTTTGATGTCGAGCCTGGCGTCTGGTTCAAGCTCGGCATCGGGGGCATTACCGGCCACAAGGATTTCGCCACCGATACCGGCATCATCGTCAAGCCGGCCGATGCGACCAGGGTTTCAGACGCCATCGTCCGCGTCTTCATCGATCTCGGCGACCGCACCAACCGGCTGAAGGCCCGGCTGAAATACGTCATCGACGGCATGGGCATGGAAAAATTCCTGGTGCTGGTCGAGGAAAAGCTCGGTCACGCCTTCACCCGCGTGCCGCCGGAAGCGCTCGCGTCGCGCCCGGCGTTCGATCGATCAGCCCATATCGGCGTGCACAAGCAGAAACAGGTTGGCCTGAACTGGATCGGCGTCGCGCTGCCCTTGGGCCAGGTGACCTGCGAGCAGATGCGCGGCCTCGCCAAAATCGCAGGGGATCTCGGCGATGGCGATATCCGCCTGACGGTCTGGCAGAACCTGCTGATTTCAGGCGTCTCCGACGACAAGGTGGCATTGGCCACCGCCGCGATCGAGGCGATCGGCCTTGCGATCAAGACCTCCGAAATCCGCGCCGGGCTGATTGCCTGCACCGGCCGCGCCGGCTGCAAGTTCGGCAATGCCGATACCAAGCGCACCGCCGCCAGGATCGCGGACTGGTGCGACCCGCGGGTGCCGATCGAGACCCCGATCAACATCCATCTCACCGGCTGCCACCATTCCTGCGCGCAGCATTACATCAGCGATATCGGCATGGTCGGCGCGCGCATTGCGGTCGGCGATACCGACGACACCGTCGATGGCTTTCATATCTTCACCGGAGGCGGCTTCGGTCCGCAAGCCGAGATGGGGCAGGAGGTGTTTCACGACGTCACGGCGGAAGATGCGCCCGTCCATGTCGAGCGGTTGCTGAAAGCCTGGATCTCCCATCGCACCTCGCCCGACGAGACGTTCCTGACCTTCGCGCGCCGCCATGATGGCGAGACGCTGCGCAAATTGGCCGACGCCGAGGCTTCGACATGAACCAGATGACGCCACCTCCCAGGATCGAGATCATTCCCTCCAGCGCGCCGTTTTCCGATGCGCAGCGTTCCTGGCTGAACGGCTTCTTTGCCGGATTATTGACGCCGGATGGCGGTCCGACGCCGCTGTCGGCAGAGCAGGGTGCGTCGATGCTGCAAGGCCCCGGCGGCGAAGGCGACGACGGCGAGGCGCCCTGGCACGACCAGACCATGCCGATCGCGGATCGCATGAAGCTTGCCGAAGGCCGGCCGCTGCGCCGGCGCATGATGGCGGCGATGGCGCAGCAGGATTGCGGCCAATGCGGCTACAATTGCCACGACTATTCGGACGCGATCGCGAGCAAGGCGGAGCCGCGGCTCAATCTCTGCGTCCCCGGCGGCAAGGAAACCGCCCGGATGCTCAAGGCGCTGAACGAGGAACTGGAGAAGGCGCCGGCGGCATCATCCGGCCCGGCAGCGCCGGCTGCGGCTGCACCTGCTGTCGTGGCGGAGCCCGGCCGTTCACGCGACAATCCCGTCGCGGCCACCTTTCTGTTGCGCCGGCTGCTCAATAAACCCGGATCGGAAAAGGAAACCTGGCACATCGATTTCGATCTCTCCGGCGCCGGCCTCGACTATGTCGTCGGCGACTCCTTCGGCATCTTTGCCCGCAACGATCTCGGCCATGTCGACCAGATCATCGCCTTGCTGGGCGCCTCGCACACCACCAAGGTGCGCGGCAAGACGCTGCGCGAGGTCTTGACCGACGAGGTCTCGCTGTCGCCGGCGCCGGACAGCCTGTTTGAACTCATTTCCTACATCACCGGCGGCGCGCAGCGCGAGAAGGCGCGGGCGCTGGCGCAGGGCGATGATCCCGACGGCGACGCCGCCACGCTCGACGTGATGGCGGCGTTGCAGAAATTTTCGAGCGTGCGCCCACATCCCGAAGCCTTCGTCGAGGCGCTGGAACCGCTGCAGCCGCGGCTCTATTCGATCTCCTCGTCGCATAATGCGACGCCCGGCAAACTGTCGCTGACGGTCGACTGCGTGCGTTACGTGATCGGCAAGCGCAAACGCATCGGCCTCGCTTCCACGTTCCTCGCCGAGCGCATCAATCCGGGCGACGAGCTCAAGGTCTATGTGCAGAAGGCCCACGGCTTCGCGCTGCCGCAGGATCCGAAGGTGCCGATCATCATGATCGGGCCGGGCACCGGAATCGCCCCGTTCCGCGCCTTCCTGCTCGACCGCAAGGCGACCGGCGCGACGGGCAAGAACTGGCTGTTCTTCGGCCATCAGCGCAGCGCATCGGATTTCTTCTATGCCGACGAACTGAACGCGATGAAAACCGCGGGCGTGCTGACGCGGCTGTCGCTGGCGTGGTCGCGCGACGGCGACAAGAAATTCTATGTGCAGGACCGCATGCGCGAACTCGGCCGCGAAGTCTGGACCTGGCTCGCCGATGGCGCGAACATCTATATCTGCGGCGACGCCAAGCGGATGGCGAAGGATGTCGAGCGCGCGCTGGTCGATATCGTCGCGCAGTTCGGCGCGCGTTCGACCGACGAGGCGGTGCTGTTTGTCGCCGACCTCAAGAAGAAGGGCAGGTTCCAGCAGGACGTCTACTGACGGAACCGGTCAATCCGCATCAAATTGCAGCGAATAAAATTCTCGCCGGAATCCCCGGCGGAGAATTTTAGGCTTTGAGCGAACTCCATTTGGACGTCGGCATCGCTATTTTGTCGGTCATCTTGCATCCGGCAGCGAACGGCCCTTGATTATAGGCCCATGCTGCGTTGGAGATCGACCATGCGCGAACTATCGGCGGAAGCCCGCCTGCACCTTTACGCGCGCCAGCTTTCGCGACAAACCGGAAGCAGGTTTCATACCGCGGCGCTCTATGGCTCCTTTGCGCTGATCGTCGCGATCGTGTTCGGCACGCTGTCGGTTCATCCGTTCTGATTTTGCAGGGTGGGCAAAGCGAAGCGTGCCCACCATCTAGCGCAGCGACAAGCATGGTGGGAACGGCGCAAGTGCCCCTTTACCCACCCTGCGATTCAACTCACCTTGAACGGCGCCACGTCGATCTTTGCGGCCTTCAACGCCTGCCGGATATCTTGCGCGATATCGACGGCGCCAGGGGTGTCGCCGTGAATGCACACGGTGTCGGTGCGCATCTTGATCACCTTGCCAGTGACCGACACTACCGCGCCGTCCTGCACCATCCGCACCACGCGCTCGGCGATATCAGCGGCGTCGTGCAGCACCGCGCCGGGCTTGCGCCGCGACACCAAGGAGCCGTCATCTTCATAGGCGCGGTCGGCGAACACTTCGTGCACCATCGGCAAATTGGCGGCCTCGCCGGCCTGCACCAGTTTTGAGTTGGCGAGCACCACGAACACCAGATTCGGGTCGACCGCTCTGATGCCGGAGGCAATGGCCTTCGCGGTCATGTCATCCTCGCAGGCGACGTTGGACAGCGCGCCATGCGCCTTGACGTGCGTCACCTTGTGGCCGGCGACGGTCGCGATCGCCTGCAGTGCGCCGATCTGGTAGGCGACGAGGTTCTCGATCTCCGACGCCTTCATGCCGGGAAACGGCCGCCGGCCGAAGCCGTGCAGGTCGTGATAGCCCGGATGCGCGCCGATACTGACGCCGCGCGCTTTTGCCAGTTCCACCGTCCGGCGCATGATGTCGGGATCGCCGGCATGGAAACCGCAGGCGATGTTGACGGATGTGGCCAATTCGATCATGGCGGCGTCATTGCCCATTTCCCAGGCGCCAAATCCTTCGCCGAGATCGCAATTCAGATCGACTGTCTTCATGTTGTTTGCTCGCTTTTGTTTAGGGCGACCATGTCCCGGCATCGACGGCGCTGACGGCGGCGCCGGCGACGTTGGCATCATGCAGCGCTTCGATATTGAGATCAAAGTTTTCGATCGACCTGAGACGGTCGGGCAGGGTGCGCAAGAACTCGGCCGATTTCCTGAACTCGGCCTGCGCTTCCGCCATGCTGACGGCCTTGAACCGGAAAGCCTTGCCGGCCGGGGTCTGCGCGAAGCGCCCGAGATCGCTCGAAATCACGGTGGCGATCTTGGGATAGCCGCCGCTGGTGCCGCGGTCCGGCATCAGCACGATCGGCGCGCCATTGCCGGGCACCTGGATGCTGCCGTTCACGGTGCCGTCTGAGACGATGTTGTGGCCGTGCAAATGCTTGATCACAGGGCCCTCGAGCCGGTAGCCCATGCGGTCGCTGGTCGCCGATATCTTCCACTCCGAGTCCAGAAACAGTTGTTTCTGGGCGTCGTCGAATTCGTCGTCCTGCGGACCCAGCACCACGCGGATCGGCGCCTCGGTTTCAGCGGGAAGCTCGATCCGGCGTTCGGCGGCGCCGCTGGCGGTGGCCGCTGGCAATTCGTCGCCGGCCTGCAATGGGCGCGGATAGGGACTGCCGAGGCCGGCGCGGGCATTGACCGCGAGGCTGCCGAACATCGGCTCGCCGGCAATGCCGCCCTCGATCGCGAGATAGCTGAACGAGCCGCCGCGGGCAAAGCCGAGCGTCAGCGTTTCGCCGTCGGCGAGCGTCATCGAGGTGTTGAATGCAGCGGCACGCCCGGAGATGTCAGCCTTGCGCGGGGCGCCGGCCAGGGCGACGCGGACCGCGCCGTCGCGCGCGGTAAACGCGGCGCCAAACGGGCCGATCTCG
>CALROE020000207.1:0-6249 GCA_943369715.1 Bradyrhizobium ivorense | reverse complement strand
CAGTCAGCCAGAACAACCCCGTGCGCATTCCCAAGCCCCCGAATCAAAAACTCGCAGGCAAGGGAATCACTTCGCGTTAATTAGGTACAGACCCTAGGCCGATGCGATCCGGCGCAGATCGGCGGCCAGTTGATCGACGCGCTGCGGTTCGGCGTCCCAGGCGAACATGAAGCGGGCGCCGCCGCCGATGAAGGTATAAAACCGCCAGCCGCGGTCGCGCAGCGCCGCCATCCGCTCGTCCACCATCCGGACGAACACCGCATTGGCCTGAACCGGAAACATGATTTCCAGCCCGGGCAGTCCGGCGATCTGCTCCTGCAGGCGCCTGGCGCAGGCATTGCCATGCTCGGCGTTGCGCAGCCAGGCCCCGGTCTCCAGCATGCCGACCCAGGGCGCCGACAGAAACCGCATCTTCGAGGCCAGCTGGCCGGCCTGCTTGCACCGGTAGTCGAAGTCTTCCGCCAGCTTGCGGTTGAAGAACAGGATGGCCTCGCCGGCGGCCATGCCGTTCTTGGTGCCGCCGAAGCAAAGCACGTCGATGCCGGCGCGCCAGGTCATGTCGGCGGGGCTGCAGCCGAGACTGGCGCAGGCATTTGCAAAACGCGCGCCGTCCATGTGGAGACTGAGGCCCAATTCGCGGCACACCGCCGAGATCGCCCGCAACTCGTCCAGGCCATAGACCTGCCCGGTCTCGGTCGGCTGCGTCACCGTCACCACGCGGGGCTTTGGAAAATGGATATCGCTGCGGGCCGTCGCGATGGTGCGGATCGCCTCCGGCGTCAGCTTGCCGCCGGAAGACGGCGCCACCAGCAGCTTCGAGCCGTTGGAAAAGAACTCCGGGGCGCCGCATTCGTCGGTCTCGACATGCGCCACATCGGAGCAGATCACGCTGTGGTAGGACTGGCAGAGCGACGCCAGCGCCATCGAGTTGGCCGCCGTGCCGTTGAAGGCGAAGAACACCTCGCAGTCGGTTTCGAACAGCGCGCGAAAGGCATCCGATGCCTGTGCGGTCCAGAGGTCGTCGCCATAGGCGGGCGCGTGGCCATGATTGGCCTCGGCCATCGCCGCCCAGGCCTCCGGGCAGATTCCGGAATAATTGTCGCTGGCGAATTGCTGGGGTTCGCTGCTCATGCCACATTGCCTCTTTCAATAATGCCAGTCGCCGTAGCCCGGATGGAGCGCTTGCGCAATCCGGGGAGCAACACGCAGCGCCGGCCCCGGATTGCGCCATCGGGCGACGCTTTCGCGCCGACCGCTGGCTCCATCCGGGCTACAGGCTATTGAGAGAATTGCGCTTCAATAAAGGCGGTGACGAAGCGCGGCATCGCCGCGGTGAGATCGCCGACGTCGCGCACCAGATGGATGGCGCAGAGTTCGGGCTCACGCTGCCGGGCGAGGTTGGCCTCGATCCGCGCGCGCAGGGCTTCACCCGAGGTATCGACGTTGAGGATCCGGATCATCGCGACCGACCTGCCGGAGACCACGCAATCCCAATGCGGATCGGCGCGGTAGTCGGCCGCGGACAGCCCGGTCTCCTCGGCGACTTCCCGCGCCACGCTGCCGGCCATGTCGACCGCGCCGTCGCTGATATCGTCGAGGTCGGGGGTTCCCGACGGAAAGTAGATGCGCCCGGCATTTGCGGTGTGCTGGCCCATTTCGCCGAGCACGAAGGCACCGTCGTTGCAGCGCAATGCGCCCATCCCGAAACCGTTGAAGATATCCCGGTCCGGAAAACCCCAGTCGCGCCAGGCCAGGAAGGAGGCGAAATCCGTCTCGAAATAGCCGGCGCGAAAGTCTGCCCCGGTGAAGACGGGATGGCGCGCCAGCAGGATCCGGCCGTTCCAGATCTGCGGCTTCTCGCGCTGCTTGCCGGCGAAATGCGCCGATATCTCGGCGCCCCGCTCGATCGCGAACGGCCACGACCAGGGCTGCACCTCCAGCTCAAGCGTCGTGACCCGGTGAATGACCGGCAGCGTCATCGATGACGATTACTTCGCACCGGTCCCCGTCGTCTTCCTGGCCTGTTCGACGAACCTGTTGGTGAAGGTCTTCGCAAGGTCGATATTGGCTTTTGCGACTTCGGGCGAACTCTCGCTGAACACCGCGAGCACCGCGTCGGCGCCCTTGGGATCCATCAAGCCGGTTTTCGAATACATCGGGATCGTGTTCTTCAGCGCGGCGAGATAGAGCTCCTTGTTCTTGCCGACGATTTCCGGCGGCATCTTCGCCATGATCTCCTCGGGCGAATGCGAGTGGATCCAATCCAGCGTATTGACGATCGCGCTGGTCAGGGCCTGCGTCTCCTTTTCGTGCGATTTGACCCAGGCCGTCGTCGAGTAAAGCGATCCGCCCGGATATTCGCCGCCGAACACGTCGAGCGTATCCTTCTGGGTGCGGGTATCGGAGAGGATGCGCAGGTCCGGATAGCTGCCCTGCAGCACGGTGACGGACGGATCCAGCATCACGGCGGCCTCGATCTGGCCCTGCTGCATCGCCGCCACCGCGGTGGCGCCGAGGCCGACGCCGATGACGGCGACATCGGATGCGGCGACGCCGTTTTTCTTCAGGAGATATTTCAGGAAGAAGTCGGTCGAGGAACCCGGCGCGCTGACGCCGACTTTCTTGCCGGCGAGATCCTTGATCGATTTGATGGTGCCGTTATGCGAGGGCGACACCACCAGCACCAGCCCCGGATAACGGTCGTACACGACGAAGGATTGCAGTTCCTGCTTCTTGGCGGCGAGGTTGACGCAGTGGTCGAAATAGCCCGACACCACGTCGGCGCTGCCGCCGAGCACCGCCTTCAGCGCATCCGAACCGCCCTTGAGGTCGACAAGTTCGACGGCCAGGCCGGCCTTTTCGTACTCGCCAAGCTGCTTGGCCAGCACGGTCGGCAGATAGCACAGGCAGGCGCCGCCGCCGATCGCGACGGTGACCTTGCTTTGCGCCACCGCGAGACCGGATGTCAGCGCCAGCGCGACCAGCGCTCCGGCCAGCCTGCCCAATATCTTCCGCATGATATCCTCCGTGCATTCATTGGTTGCGCGCACGATAGAGCAGTGCGCATGACTTGAGAAGCTAGCCCCGTCATTCCGGGATGGTCCGAAGGACCAGACCTCAGGGGCGCAATGGCGCACCGGGGAATGACGAATTCAGCCGTGGCCTCCGGCGCCGTCCGGGCGCCACACCAGCAGCCGCCGCTCGACGAAGGTCACCAGCAGATCAATCAGAATGACAAAAGCCGAGAGCACGAACATGCCCGCGAAAACCGCGGCGACGTCGAATATCCCCTCGGCCTGCTGGATCAGGTAGCCGAGCCCGGCGGCCGATCCCAGATATTCGCCGACCACGGCGCCGACCACGGCGAAGCCGACCGAGGTGTGCAGCGAGGAGAACATCCACGACAGCGCCGACGGCCAGTAGACATGCCGCGTCAGTTGCCGTTCGCTCATGCCGAGCATGCGGCCATTGGCGAGCACGGTTGGACTGACCTCCTTGACGCCCTGGTAGACGTTGAAGAACACGATGAAGAACACCAAAGTGACGCCGAGCGCGACCTTGGACCAGATGCCGAGGCCGAGCCATAGCGCAAAGATCGGCGCCAGCACCACGCGCGGCAGCGCGTTGGCCATCTTGATATAGGGATCGAAAACCGCCGCCACCCGCGGCTGGCGCGCGAACCAGAAGCCGACCACGATGCCGGCCACCGAGCCGATCGTGAAGGCGAGCACCGACTCCAGCAGCGTGATCAGGAGATGCTTCCAGATCACGCCCCGCACGAACCAGTCGACGATCTGGCTGGCGACATCCACCGGGTTGGAGAAGAAGAACGGCGGCAGCAGGATGCGGCCGAAGATCGGCACGGTGGTGAGGAACTGCCACAGCGCGAGGGCGACCACGGCGACCATCAACTGACACAGCAGCAGAACAGGGCGGCTCATCATGCGACCTCCGCCGGCGCCTGCGACGACTGTGCATAGCCCTTCATCACCTCGTCCTTCAGCACGCTCCAGATCTCCCGGTGCAGCGCGTGGAACTCCTTTTCCATACGGACCTCTGAAATGTCGCGCGGGCGGGCGAGCGGCACCCGCCAGTCGCCGATGATGCGCGCGCCCGGCCCCGCCGACATGATCACGACGCGGTCAGCCAGCGCGATCGCCTCCTCCAGATCGTGGGTGACGAACAGCACCGCCTTGCGGTCGGCGTTCCACAGTTCCAGCAACAGATTGCCCATGATCTGGCGGGTCTGGGCGTCGAGCGGCCCGAACGGCTCGTCCATCAGCAGGATCTTGGGGTCGCGGATCAGCACCTGCGCCAACCCGACGCGCTTGCGCTGGCCGCCCGACAGCATGTGCGGATAGCGGCCGGCGAAGGCGCCGAGGCCGACCGAGGTCAGCCAGCCCTGCGCGCGTTCCAGCGCCAGCGCGCGCGGCGCGCCCTTGATCTCGAGCCCGATGGCGACGTTGTCGATCGCGGTCTTCCAGGGAAACAGCGCATCGGCCTGAAACAGGTAGCCGGCGTCCTTATTGAGCCCGGTCAGCGGCTGGTCGAAGATGCGAATTGCGCCCGAGGCCGGCTTGAGCAGCCCGGCGGCGACGTTGAGCAGGGTCGATTTTCCGCAGCCGGTGGGCCCGACAATGGCGACGAATTCGCCATGCTCGACCGACAGGCTGGCCTGCTCGACCGCGGTATAGACCCTGTTATCGGCCAGTCGGAACGCCACGGTCGCATCGTCCAGCGCGACCGCCGTCGGTTTCGTCGTCTCCACCGCGTCCCCTCCCCAAGGTTTGCATGATGCCTTAGCGGTTGCGAAGGATAAGTTCAACGCGGTGCGGCGACGTGGTAGGTCTTCACCTCGTAAGGAACCTCGCCTTGGGTCGCCGCTGAATGCAGAACCCCCTGATCGCCTTCGCGCATGTCGGCAAAAGCTTCGACGGCGGCCGCGGCGCGCAAGCGGTTCGGGCGGTGGACGACGTTTCGCTCGCGGTCGCCGAGGGTGAATTTCTCGCCATCGTCGGCGGCTCCGGCTCCGGCAAGACCACGCTGCTGCGGCTGGCGAACCGGCTGATCGAGGCCGACCACGGCACAATCACCGTTGAGGGCGAGGACGTCCGCGCAGTCGATCCGATCCAGCTGCGCCGCCGCATCGGTTATGTGTTCCAGAGCGGCGGCCTGTTCCCGCATTTCAGCGTGGCCGGCAATATCGGGATCACGCCGAAACTGATCGGCACCCCGCCGCACGACATTGCCGCGCGGGTGGACGAATTGCTCGATCTGGTGCGGCTCGACCGCGCGCTGTACCGAGACCGCTTTCCGCACGAATTGTCGGGCGGGCAGCGCCAGCGCGTCGGCGTCGCCCGCGCGCTGGCGGCAAAGCCGCGCATCGTGCTGATGGACGAGCCGTTCGGCGCGCTCGATCCCCTCACCCGCGACGCGCTCGGCGACGATTATCGCGAGCTGCACCGCAAGCTCGGGCTGACCACGGTCATGATCACCCACGACATGACCGAAGCGATCCTGCTGGCTGACCGCATTGCCGTGATGCGCGGCGGACGGTTGCTGGCGCAGGGCACGCCGGCGCAGCTTTCGCGCAGCGGTGACGCTTACGTCGGCGAATTGCTGCGCACGCCACGGCGACAGGCCGAGCGGCTCAACGAATTGCTGCCGCGGGATGGCGCGGCATGAGCTTTTTCTCCGATCCACGCTGGGGCGAGGCGCTGGCCCATTTGCCGGATTATCTCGGCAATCACGTCCGCGTCTCCGTCACGGCGCTGGCGCTCGGGCTCGCGGTCAGCCTGCCCCTCGCGATCGCGGCACGCGATCGTCGAGCCATGCGCGGCGCGCTGCTCGGGCTTGCCAGCATCGTGCAGACGGTGCCGGGGCTGGCCCTGCTGGCGCTGTTCTATCCGCTGCTGCTGGCGCTGGCGGCGCTGTCGCTGTCGTGGTTCGGCGTCGGCTTTTCCGCCTTCGGATTCTTGCCGGCCGTACTGGCGCTGGCGCTGTATTCGATGCTGCCGGTGCTGCGCAACACCATCACCGGCCTTGGCGGCGTCGACCCCGCGATCCGCGAGGCCGCGCAAGCCGTCGGCATGACGCCGCTTCAGTCGCTGTTCCAGGTCGAGCTGCCGCTGGCGCTGCCGGTCATGATGGCGGGCATCCGCACCGCTGCGGTCTGGGTGATCGGCACCGCGACGCTGTCGACCCCGATCGGGCAGACCAGCCTCGGCAACTACATCTTCGCGGGACTGC
>CALROE020000206.1:0-6262 GCA_943369715.1 Bradyrhizobium ivorense | reverse complement strand
AAGGACCGCAAGTTTGACCCGGCGGAAGCCAAACAGGCCTTCACCAAGATCTACAATTCGCAAGCCGTGGTGGCCTGTTCGAACATGCCGCGCTTCGGCGCTAACAAGTTCCTGACGGAAAAACAGATCAAGGATCTCGTCGCGTTGCTGTTCGATCCGGAATCCCCGGTCAATAAATAGCCGCAACCGGGCCGATGACCCGTTCAGGGCTTGCGGCGCATCAAGGAGGACGTACCATGGCGTTTCGAAGCTTGTTGCTGGCATCGGCCATCGTCGCGCTGACAGCGCTTCCCGGCCGCGCGCAGGAGTCTCTTGTCACCTACAAATTGTTGAGTCCGGAGATTGCGCTCGATTCCGCCCGTGCCGCGCTCGCGGAATGCCGCAAGCGCGGATATCAGGTGGCGGTGGCGGTCGCCGACCGCTTCGGCGTGACCCAGGTCATGCTGCGCGACCGCTTCGCCGGCGCCCATACACCCGCGACGGCCGCCGGCAAGGCCTGGACCGCGGCGTCCTTCCGCACCGGCACCACCGCGCTGATGGCGATCAGCCAGCCCGGCATGCCGCAAGCCGGCCTGCGCAATCTGCCGGGCGCCGTCATCCTCGGCGGCGGCATGGTTATCGAAGGCGGCGGTTCGATGGTCGGCGCCATCGGCGTTTCAGGAGCGCCGGGAGGCGACGCCGACGACGCCTGCGCCAAGGCCGGAATAGACGCGATCCGCGACAAGCTGGATTTCTAGAACCGCCGCGCTGCCGTTGGCTTTGGTCAGGCCTGCTTCTTGAGCCAGTCAGGGAACGACAAGGTGTCGTAGCCCAGCTCCCGTACATAACGGAACATGGCGAGAAACTCCGGAGGCTCGAGCAATCCGGGCATCCGGGCGACTTCTCGCGCCTGCCCGCTCGCAGCAGCGAGGCCGTCAGCCTTCTCGGGAAAAAACTGGATCGTCGGCGTGAATCGAATCCCGTACGCTTCGCCAAGCGCCTTTTCGCCCAACTTGCGCCCATCGAAGTCCGTCACGGCGCGCGACCCGATGTGGTTGAGATGCAGGATTTCGAAATTGTCGCGGATGTAGCTTTCGATCTTCGGATCCATCAGATGGACCTCGTGCATCTTCTTGCAGGAAGGACATCCCTTGAGACCCCACATGATCGCGAAGCGCTTGCCCTTCGCCGTGGCGCCGGCGAGATCTTCGGAAAGATCGAGGAAGCTCTCCAGATACCAATCCATCTGGTACAGACCGTCGTCGCCGAGCTTCGCTGCCGCCGCGGCGGGAGCAGCACGGAAACCGATGGCGCCTAGGCCCAGTGCCGCGAGTACGTTCCTTCGGGTCAGATGTCCAGGTTTCAGCATCGGAGTGTCCTTTCGCGGTCCCGTTCAGCCGATCGATCCCAAGCCAGGGAACGTTTGCAGCAACCAGCCCGCGATAAGCGGCATCGCGCCAGTCAAAAACAGAACGCCCGTCAGCACAAGGCCGGAGCCGATCACCTTCTCGATAAGGTTCATGTGATTGCGCATCCGCCCCATCAGCCGGACGAAATGGCCGGCAAAGAATGCCGCAAGTAGAAACGGAATCCCGATTCCGAGCGCATAGACGCCGAGCAGCATCGCGCCGCGCCCTGCCGATCCCTCAACCCCGGCGATAATCAGGATCGTCGCAAGCACGGGTCCGACGCATGGCGTCCAGCCGAAGGCGAAAGCAAGCCCGACGAGGTAGGCGCCGACATAGCCGGCAGGCTTGCTCGCGGTCTGAAAGCGGGCCTCGCGAAACAGCAGTCCGATTCTCAAGACGCCAAGAAAGTGCAGGCCCAGAATCACGATGATGAGCCCGGCGATCATTCCGAGCGTTTTGAAATGAGCGGTGACGGCCTTTCCAATCAGCGAGGCGGAAGCACCGAGCGCAACGAACACCGTGGCGAACCCGAGCACGAAGGCAAAGGACAGGGCGACAACGTGCCAGTTTCGCCGCCTGGCTTCTCCCTGCCCGGATCGTGTCAGATCATCGAGGCTGACACCTGCGAGAAAACAAAGGTAGGGCGGCACCAAGGGCAGGATGCACGGCGAAAGAAACGACAACAGGCCCGCTCCCAACGCACCGACCAGGGAAATATTTGAAATCACGGCGTTACCGGCTCTGGTAGATACATGCGAATTCGTCTATATGTAGCACATGATTGCGAAGATGCTCCTGAAATTTCATCTCCTTCGCTTGTCCGTGCTCGCGGCACTGCTTTGGCCGGTCACGCCGCATGCGGCCGAACTTGTGATGTTCGAGCGCGACGGCTGCATCTGGTGTCAGAGGTGGAATCAGGCGGTTGGCCCGATCTATGACAATACCAGGGAGGCTGAACGGCTTCCGCTTCGGCGCCTCAACATCGACGAACAAAGGTCCTCAGGCTTTACGCTCGTTTCGACGGTCGTCTACACGCCAACTTTCGTGGTGCTGGACAACGGTCGGGAGATCGGACGCATCACCGGCTACATCAACGACGATGCTTTTTGGGGGCTGCTCGGTACTCTTGTGGCCAAGCTGGAACCATCGTATTCGCCGAACACGCTTGGCTATGCGAAGTACCCTTCCACGATTCCAGCGACAAATTGACAGCCATGACATCGATCCTTTCAACCGACATCGAGACAGAGCTTCGCGACGGCGCGGAATATTCGCCCGAACTCGACCAGTTGATGCGCAAGGCGCGAAAGGCCAGCAATTTCCTGAAGGCTCTCTCGCACGAGAACCGCCTCCTGCTGCTTTGCCTGCTCGCCGAGCGCGAACGGTCCGTAACGGAGCTCGAGAACATTCTTTCGCTGCGGCAGTCCGCTGTTTCACAGCAACTGGCGCGCCTCCGCTACGACGGCATGGTCGACACGCGGCGCGACGGCAAGACGATCTACTACAGTCTTGCCAACGAGGATGTGCGTAGCGTCATTTCGGTCGTCTACGATATATTTTGCACAACGGCGACTGCTGCCGCCAAGACATAAACTGCCGCGCAGTGGGACGGTGACACGGCCGTTCGGCAATACGCCGAGCGAGTCCTGCGCCACATCTGGGGAGAGACGCCATGCAGAATATGTCTGCCTGGATGCTCGCGCTGGCCGGTTTTGCCATCGGCGCGGCGGCGGGTTTTGCCGTGCGCCACGCCAGACTGTGTTCATTTGGGGCTATCGAGGATGCGCTGATGGGCGGCGACAGCCGTCGCCTGCGAATTTTCGGGCTCGCGCTCGGAATCGCAATCCTTGGAACGCAGGCGCTGATCATTGGCGGCTTTCTTGACCCCGAGCAAACCACCTACACGTCGGCTGCCCTTCCCCTTGTCGCTATCATGATCGGCAGCGTGATGTTCGGGACCGGAATGGCGATGGTCGGCACCTGCGGCTTCGGTTCGCTGGTGCGACTGGGAACGGGTGACCTGCGCAGCCTTGTCGTGATCCTGATCCTTGGTGTCGCAGCCTATGCGACGCTGCGCGGCGTTTTGGCCGGCTTTCGCATTACGGTTCTGGAAGGCCTTTCCATTGCCATGCCGGACGGCATGCGGTCCGACATGGCATCGCTTTCCACCTACGCCCTGGGTTTGGATGTGCGCGGCGCGATCGCCGCGACCGTGGGCGGCGCCCTTTGCTGGCTTGCACTCGGCGACCCGAGACTCAGGCGCACACCACGCCTGCTATCGGCCGGAATCGCACTGGGCCTTCTGACCGTTGCAGGATGGATCGCGACGTCGTCGTTCGGAGACGATTTCGCCAGTCCGGTTCTGCCGCAGAGCCTGACATTCGTTTCGACGATCGGAAAAGCGATCTACGCAGGACTTCTGAATGTCGCCAATTTCGCGGATTTCGGTGTCGGCAGCGTGTTCGGTGTCGTCGCGGGTTCCTGGCTCGCGGCGTGGCGCGCCGACGAATTGCGATGGGAGGCATTCGACGACGATCACGAGATGCGGCGTCACCTCACCGGAGCTGCATTGATGGGCATCGGCGGAATTCTCGCCGGCGGCTGCACCATCGGCCAAGGCATCACCGCCGGATCGATGCTGTCCCTGTCGTGGCCGTTTGCCGTCGGCGGCATGATCCTTGGAGCAAGGATGGGAATTGCCACGCTCGTCGACGGCACGCCGCGAGAGATCATTCGGCGTGGTTGGGCTCACCTGCGCAGCAGAAACTACCCGTCGAAATAACGTCAGCTCTATCGGAACACCGCCGCGTAGCACAATACCAAACCGCAGGGGAGCGATTTGCGGAAGAGCGGCATCGCCAATCAAACCGGCGTCAGGGCCGGACGTAACTCCAGCCCCGCTCCTGCAACTCCATCAGACGGACGACGCCGGCCGGCATCACTTTCGCCAGCGAGACAAGGGGGATTTCCTTGCCCTCGGCCTTTTGCATGGCTGCCTGCGTATTGCCGCAAGCGGTGAAGGCGACGTTGGGCATGCTTTCGCCGAACGACTTGACCCGCGCCTTCACCGGCGAGGTATCGTCGCGCAGCATATGCAGGCCAGGCCCATAGGCGACGATTTCGATTTCCACTTCCTCACCTTTTGCATTGTAATCCTGTGCGACGTTCGCGGCATTATTGAGCGCCAGGTTCATTACAGCCGGATCGTTGACGCTGACTTGAATGGCAAGGTGGTGCACTTTTGAATCCGCGGCACGAAGCGGCTGCGCGCCTATCGACAAGCTCAGCACAACCACTGCGTTGCAGAACGCGAATTTCAACCATGTCCTCACGGCGGCTCTCCCTCTTTGTGTGCCGGTTTAGCCCGGCCTTAAGTGTATTCTAATATATCATTTTATGAATGTATACGCTTTGGCTCGGCCATCGGACCGGCTGAGCAGACGGTCGATGCCATTGTTCTCGCATCGCTTCATCAGAACCGTGAAGTCAAGTACGAGCCACCAATGGCAACGGTGCCGGTCGATCGTCTTGAAGGCCTGCCCGGCCTGAAATCGGAAGCCCCGATAAAGTCGGAGGAGCCGCCGCTGCGAGGTTACGTCAATCGGGCCGACCGGATTACCGGAACGACGACGATCTTATCGAACTCAGTTTTCGGGATCTGATCGAACTCCGCTTCGTCAAGGCCTTCCGCGACTATGGGCTGGCGCTGCCGGCCATCCGCGAGTGCTACCAGCGCGCTGCGGAAGAGGTGCAGGATGAACGGCCGTTCTCGACGCAGAAGTTTCGGACGGACGGCAAGACCATTTTCCTCGATATCACGGAAGGTATGCAGGAAGGTCGGATGGTGGATCTGCGGAAGCGCCAGAATGTCTTCCGCGCGATTGTCGAGCCCAGCCTCATGGGGACGTTGTTACCCCGATATCGAGAGCGGAAGCCCTGCTGCTGGAGCGAGCCGACGGAAACAAGAGCCTGTCGGAAATTCTGTCCCACGCTGTATTCGCTGGATTCGAGCCCGGACAAAGGACGAGCTTCGCCCGCGCCGTCTGCGAGCGCATGTGGCGATCGGGGCATCTGCTGTTTGGCAGAGCCTAGCTCCAGGCCTGCTGGAGGCCGAAGTTCTTTTCAGCGCCGCTCGTAGCAGTGGAAGCCACCGTAAATCCCCGACCGGTCGCGCGCAAAGCCCTCTGCGCTGCGCGCCTCGTCGCGCCGCCAGATCTGGCGCAGCGGCGCCAGTTCCTCATTCTCCAGCGGAGATTCCTTGCCGGCGGTGCGGAAGATAACCCGGACGTTGTCGCTGCCGGTGCGGTCGATCGCATTCCAGAGCGCGCGGATCTCTTCGGAGGCCATCCAGTCCTGCGAGTCCAGCAGCACCACGGCATCGACCTCGCGCGCCGGCAGGCCTTCGAGAAACTGCCGCAGATTGGCGTGCACCGGAATGATCAATCCGGCGCCGTCGCGCATGCGTTCGAACTGACCGCGCTGCAGATAGGGTGGCAGGCAGGAATCGCCCGGCCCGCGGTAGCTGCGTTGCAGCGCCTGCCAGGCGAAATAGTTGGTCTCGTTGGGATGACCGCTGACCAGCCGCAGCAACCGCTCATGCAGCACTTCGTTGAGCGGCGCGTCGGCGCCGAGCAGCGCCCGCTGTTGCGGCGGAATGCCGAGGCTGAACAGCAGCGCGGGGCTTGCGGTGATCAGGCGCGCCAGCGGCGAATGAAACAGGCGATGCAGGCGATCCAGTGCCCGAATGCGATCGGGGCAATCCGCCTTGCCGTTCAGCAGCGCCGCGAGATCGATCCGCGCCAGTTTCGCCAGCACATGGGCAAGGCCGATGAAGCGGCCGAGCATGCCGTGGCGATAGAACCCGTCGGTGAAAT
>CALROE020000205.1:0-6277 GCA_943369715.1 Bradyrhizobium ivorense | reverse complement strand
GTAATCCACCTATTCCTCCGAGATACGGCGCTTGACGCGCTCTTTCTCTTTTGTTTGCGACTACGGTCGCGATCTTATATCGGTCGCCATGGGTAGGCCACCAGACTAAGGGACGCTTTTGCGCCACCGGTGCTGACATCCGGCGGATCGCAAGCCTTCCCGCCGGGCGGACCTGACGTAACGCCGCACCCGATCCCTGAGGTCGATGCCGCGTTGCGCGAGATGGCCCTCATTAGGGTAAAGCAGTAGTCTGAAATGTCTCGCGCCTGACAATTCCCAGGCAAATTTCGCCGGCGGCCACGATTGGCGTTTTGTTGCGAGGCGTTGGCGTGTAGTGAATTTTTTCTGTTGCGGTGCAGCATGAGGGGCGGGTTCAACGGTTCATGATTGCAGCAGATTACCTCAAGCGCATCGCGGCCTGGTCGCGCGAACTGAACGAGCGGGAGACCGAGATCGCGCGCGCCGGCATCGTGGAGAAATCCTACCGCGCCAATGAATTCATCTTCATGCGCGGCGACAACTTCGACTACTGGACCGGCGTCGTCAGCGGGCTTGCCCGGATGGGCATCGTGTCCCGGGGTGGCAAGGCCGCCAGTTTTGCGGGTCTGACCGGCGGGTCATGGTTCGGCGAGGGCTCCATGCTCAAGAACGAGCCCCGCCGCTACGACGTGGTGGCGTTGCGCGACACGCGTCTGGCGATGATGGACCGCGGCACCTTCTTCTGGCTGTTTGAAAACAGCGTCGGGTTCAACCGTTTCCTGGTAGGGCAGCTCAACGAACGTCTTGGCCAGTTTATCGGGCTGCTCGAATATGGCCGGACACTGGACGCCACCGCCCGTCTGGCGCGGTCGATCGCCTCGCTGTTCAATCCCATTCTCTATCCGGACCTCACGCGTCACCTGGAAATCACCCAGGAGGAAATCGGGGCCCTGTCCGGCATGAGCCGGCAAAACGCCAACCAGTGCCTGAAGCGGCTGGAGCAGCAGGGGCTGTTGCGGCTCGAATATGGCGGCGTGACCATTGTCGACCTCGAGCGACTGCGCCGTTACGGCGAGTAGCCGGAGGCTGCGATCAATCTCCGGTCCGGCGGGTAAGCTCCGGCTCATCATTCAAGCCCGTAAAGGTCTGATTTCAAACGGCTTTGGTGTTAGACTTCGCCCGGATCGAATGGTATGTGCTGCTCCGCTGGCGGAACGCCTATTGCGCGTTGGATTCGACTGGGCGAATGGAGGGCATGATCGAGTTTCGCCCTGACGGATGGACTCGCGGCTTGGAGAACACATGACGGTTGGACAGGATTCGAAACGGCGCGTTGCGCTGATTACCGGCGTCACCGGCCAGGACGGCGCCTATCTCGCCGAATATCTGCTCGGTCTCGGCTACACCGTGCACGGCATCAAGCGGCGATCGTCCTCGTTCAACACCGCGCGCATCGACCACCTCTATGAAGATCCGCATACCGGCAACGTGCCGTTCCTGCTGCATTACGGCGACATGACGGATTCGACCAACCTGATCCGGCTGATGCAGCAGATCCGGCCGACCGAGATCTACAATCTCGCGGCGCAGAGCCACGTCGGCGTCAGCTTCGAAAGTCCGGAATATACCGCCAATGCCGACGGCGTCGGCGTGCTGCGGTTGCTCGAAGCAATCCGGATTCTCGGCATGGAAAAGGAGACCCGGTTCTATCAGGCCTCCACTTCGGAATTGTACGGCCTGGTCCAGGAAGTCCCACAGAAGGAAACCACGCCGTTCTATCCGCGCTCGCCCTATGGCGTCGCCAAGCTGTACGGCTACTGGATCACGGTGAACTACCGCGAAGCCTATGGCATGTATGCCTCGAACGGCATCCTGTTCAATCACGAGAGCCCGATCCGCGGCGAAACCTTCGTGACCCGCAAGATCACCCGCAGCGTCGCCCGCATCGAGACCGGGCTCGAGGATACGCTCTATCTCGGCAATCTCAGCGCCAAGCGCGACTGGGGGCATGCCAGGGATTATGTCGAGGGCATGTACCGGATATTGCAGGCGGATGCGCCCGACGATTTCGTGCTGGCGACCGGCGAGGCCCGCTCGGTGCGCGAATTCGTCGAGCTTGCGTTCGCGGAAGTTGGCCGCGACATCGAATGGCGCGGCAAGGGCGTCGACGAAACCGGCGTCGACAGGAAATCCGGCAAGACCCTGGTTCGGATCGACCCGGCCTATTTCCGTCCCACCGAAGTCGATCTCCTGATCGGCGACGCCAGCAAGGCGCGCGACAAACTCGGCTGGAAGCCGAAGACGACGTTCGCGCAGTTGGTCAGCGAAATGGTGGCGGGCGATCTGGCGATTGCGCGGCGGGAGGTCGCCAATGGCAAGAACCACGTTTGAGCTGAAGGGCAAGACGGTGTTCGTTGCCGGCCATGGCGGGATGGTCGGCGGCGCGCTGGTGCGCCGGCTCGGGCAGGAAGATGTCGAACTGCTCACGGTCAAGCGCAGCGAGGTCGATTTGCGCGATCAGGCCGCGGTCGCCGGCTGGTTCGCGAAGGCGCGCCCGCAAGCGGTGTTTCTGGCGGCGGCCAAGGTCGGCGGCATCGTCGCCAACAACACGCTGCGCGCCGAATTCATCTACGAGAACCTCATCATCGCGGCCAATGTGATACACGCCGCGCACCTCAACGGAACTGAGAAACTGATGTTTCTCGGCTCCTCCTGCATCTACCCCAAGCTGGCGCCGCAGCCGCTGCGCGAGGATTCGATGCTGACGGGGCCGCTGGAGCCGACCAACGAGCCCTATGCCATCGCCAAGATTGCCGGCATCAAGATGGTCGAGGCCTATCGCAGCCAGTACGGCTCCGACTTCATCAATGTGATGCCGACCAACCTGTACGGCCGCGGCGACAATTATCACCCGGAATACAGCCACGTCGTCGCGGCACTGATCCGCCGGTTTCACGAAGCCAGGGTTTCCGGCGTGAACAATGTGGTGGTCTGGGGCACCGGCACGCCGCGGCGGGAATTTCTCTATGTCGACGATATGGCCGATGCCTGCGTGCATCTGATGAAGACCTATTCCGAAGAGGAATTGGTCAATATCGGCACCGGCGAGGACATCACCATCGCCGAATTCGCGCGCGTGGTCGCCGCCACCGTTGGATACACCGGCGAGATCTCGTTCGACGCCTCGAAGCCCGACGGCACGCCGCGCAAACTGCTCGACGTCAGCCGGCTCGCCAAACTGGGCTGGCGCGCCAGCACCTCGCTCGAGCAAGGCATCCAGCTGGCCTACCAGGCGTTTCTCAACGAATCGAAATGATCGCCGGGGGCGGATTCCATCTCTGACGCCTGCCACGGAAACTACCGTGTCTCACTTACGGGGTGCAGTCCAGTGCAGTCCAGCCCTGTCACCGTAATCCCAATTCCCCGAAAAGTCCGCCGTGCTCACTGGCAAGGGGCGTCGGCTCCGAGGCTGGATAGAAGCTGTCGTTTGTACGTTGACCTGCACGCGTGCCGAGTCTTCGAGAGCCGCCGGAAGCTGGAGTGCCCATCCATCGTTCGTACAAGCGTTGCACCGCCGCTTCGCCGAACATGGATCCGAAAAGGCCACCTCCGAGTACGCCGGCCGTGCCAAGGAAGACCGTGCCGGGACCCGGGACAATCAATCCGCCGGCGGCACCTGCGCCTCCGAGCAGCATCGCGCCAACGGCAGCGCTACCGAGAACGCCGCCTGTCTGGCGGCCATACAAGCTCGCATTGGCGAGACCGGCGCCATAGGTGTTGTCTTGCGCAAGCTGCCTTTGCACCTCCTGCTGTGTGAAATGGTGGTCCAGCAGTGCGCCGCCAAGCTGTAACGCAGGGCCTCCGGCTTGTAATGCCCTTCCAACCAAACGCCCGTTTTTGGTCATGGCGTTACGTGCGGCTATCAGCTCCCCGTAGCGCGTCGCTTGCCGGGCCTGCCTACTCCCGCTAATTTTGTTGCGAGCCTTGGTTTCATCCGAGAAGTGGGTGTTGCCCGACAACGGGTCCCATCGCCGGTAATCCAGATCGACCTGGACACTTCCCCGGCCATTCGGGATGGGTTGCAGGTTCACATCGAGACCGGGCCCGCTGAGGCCCATCCTTATATCGCCGACCCTCCAGCCGAGCCGGCCTTTGAGCTCATTTGCGACGTCAACAGTCGCGCTGTTTCCCTGAAGATGCAAGGGATTCGGCGCGTAGCCGGCTTGGCCGGGGACGAGTTGCGGCGCTTGACGCGGCACTTCTTCGAGACCCATGCGCGCGTTCTTAATTGCTTCCCTCACTGAGGAAGAAATACGCACGGGTTCTCCATTTGAGCCACGGTACGGCCGGTATCGTCCATCCGCCGCCGGGTAGGCGGTCAGCACGCCGAGGCCGGCGCCATACGGGGCGACGCCGCCAGTAGAAAGGAATGGATACAAAAACGAGCCCGAATTCCTGTTCCTGTTTTCACTCATTGTCGTCGCTCTCCTCGTCGTTTTCGGATCGACCAGCCGTTTCTTCTTGAGACGCCTGGATTAGTGGGTCATCGGAATCTGCCGGCAGGTTGTAACGTCGGCGCACGGTCATGAAATAGTTCAGCGCATAGCCCGTAGGCGCGTTGAGCCTTTGCGAAGCCCATCAGTTTTGCCAGGACGTACGCCAAACTCTACGTCGTGATCCCCGACATCGCGGGCTGAATGCTCGGGATGAATGCCGAGTGTCGCCAGAAGGTGGAACGACGAACAATCCTCACTCGCGCGACCAGCCCATTCTTGACCGAATTGAAATGGACGTAATCAACATGCCGTGCGAAATCATTTTCGTCGCAAATGATGTGCCCCCGAGCGCGCTTCCAGACAGCCGCGTTCGCCTTTGGCGGCGCGGCTGTCCGAAATGCGTTCGCCGGCCGGTAGGCTGCGCGATGGCCGATTTGATCAGACCCCCGCGCGCGGCAAAACATGCGTCGGCCGCGGGCAGCGTCCGGACCGTGTGGAGACGATCGGGCAGCACAACCGCCGCACCGATCGTGAACGGATGCGGGCGCCGCATCTCGCGAAATACGCCGCAGAAACGTCGATCTGTTGCGTCAGCAACTACAGCCGGCGTTTCGCCGGATTATCGGTAAAGAAGAGACGGCCCCCGGCGAGGAAGTTGCGACGTAAAAGATCATGTCGGCATGATCCCAAGGTGGCGCGACGACAGTAGGGACCGTGGCATTCACCGCCGGGCCGGAGGCCGAACCTTTTGTTCCACTCGATCAGCGTTGGGTTGAGCCCTTGCGAAACCCGTCGCCTTGCTTTCACCGCATGCCGCCGTTCGCGTCACGCGATCGCTGCGCTCCACCCGGCCGGCGAACTGCCGAAGATGCCGTTGTCGGGCACGGCCACGAGCATTTACCGATTTCGGGATGATGCAATTGTGCCGGTGATTTGCCCGACGTGTCAAAATATTTCTTGCGGGACGATCGAAGTCACCAGCGCCCGCCGCCTACTGTGCATGGGGTCGGTTTCACGATTTTTGGTCCAGGCCTTGCCGTTCACCTCCGATATGCCGGCGAGATCAGCTTCGACGCCTCGAAGCCCGACGGCACGCCGCGCAAACTGCTCGACGTCAGCCGCCTCGCCGGACTGGGCTGGCGCGCCACCACCTCGCTCGAGGATGGCATCCGGCTGGCCTACCAGGCGTATCTCAGCGAAGCGAAATGATCGTCAGGGCAGATTCGATTTATCCTGCTTGTAAGATATGCCCGGCCAAAGGTACGCTTCGCCCAGGAAAACCGTAATAGCGCGGCGGCATTGTTCCATGTGGGATTGCCGGGCCGCAGCGAAGGTTCCGTTCGGGGAGGCATCATGAAATTTCCGCGTCGCCAATTCTTGCAGCTGGCCGCAGGGGCTGCCCTGCTGCCAGCGGTTTCCCGGAGCGCCAAAGCGCAAAGCTATCCGACGCGTCCCATTCGCCTGATCATCGGTTATACCCCCGGCGGTTCCGCGGATATGACCGCGCGACTGATGGGACAATGGCTTTCGGAGCGGCTCGGTCAGTCCATCGTGATCGAGAACCGGCCCGGCGGCGGCACCAACATCGCCACCGAGGCGGCGCTGCGGGCCGCGCCGGACGGCTACACGCTTCTTCTCGTCGCGCCGGCGAACGCGATCAACGCCACGCTCTACAGCAAGCTCAACTTCAATTTCCTGCAGGAGATGGTGCCGATCGCAGGCATCATCCGTTTTCCGAACGTGGTGGTGGTGAACCCCGAGGTTCCGGTCAAGACCATCCCCGAACTGATCGCCTACGCCAA
>CALROE020000204.1:0-6289 GCA_943369715.1 Bradyrhizobium ivorense | reverse complement strand
TGTCGATCCAGACATCGGTTGCATGCGGCAACACCTCGCGACGGATGAAGGACTCGATACCGCCGGGCTCCTTCAATGGCACGGTTTCGGTGTCACGCAGTTCGCCATCTGGCTCGTATTCAACCACATGTGCCTTGCCGCCGATTGTCAGCGGGAACAGTCCGTGCAACGGATCAGCCTCGACTTTGACTGGCTTGTGAATGCGGCGGATAACCGGCGCGCCGTCCTCGGCGATCCGGCCCTCGTCCTTCAGCGCTTTGATCTCTTTCGGCGAGTAAGCGCGAGTGGCGTCGATCCCACGCGCGCGTAGCGGCCGCTCAACCGTCACCTTCGAATAGCCGAACTCGCCATTGTCGATGATACGAGACTGTTCGGTTTCCTTGAACGCGATGAAGACCTCAAGAATGCGCTCGATATCGGCTTCGGCCAGTTCGCAGTTTTTTTTGCCGAGGTTCTTACGTAAGGGCCTAAACCACGCCGTCGCATCAATCAGTTGCACCTTGCCGCGCCTGTGACTCGGCTTACGATTCGATAGTACCCAGACATAGGTCGCGATGCCCGTATTATAGAACATATTTAATGGTAAGGCGACGATGGCTTCCAGCCAGTCGTTCTCGATGATCCAGCGCCGCACATTGCTTTCGCCACTGCCCGCATCGCCCGTGAACAGCGACGAGCCGTTGTGGACCTCGGCGATGCGCGATCCCAACGGCGTGTCGTGTTTCATCTTCGACAGCATGTTCGCCAGGAACATCATCTGCCCGTCGCTGGAACGGGTGACGAGGCTATATTCGGGGTCGCCTGCGTGCTCGATCACGAAGCGCGGATCGCGCATGTCGCCCTTGCCACCCATGCGCTCCTGATCGCTCTTCCAGCTTTTGCCGTAGGGCGGGTTCGACAGCATGAAGTCGAATTCTCTGGACGGAAAGGCGTCGTTTGCGAGCGTCGACCATTCCGGTCCACCGACGATGTTGTCGGCCTCGTCGCCCTCGCCCTTGAGCAGCAGATCGGCCTTGGCGATGGCGTAGGTTTCGCCGTTGATCTCCTGCCCGAAGAGATGGGTGGAGACCTGTTTGCCATGCTGGCTGGCTATGTCCTTCAGCGTCTCCTCGCCGACGGTCAGCATGCCGCCAGTGCCGCAGGCGCCGTCATAGAGCAGGTAGGTGCCGGACTGGACCTGATCGGCGATCGGAACGAAGATCAGCTTGGCCATCAGCTTCACGGCGTCGCGGGGGGTCCAGTGCTCGCCCGCTTCCTCGTTGTTTGATTCGTTGAAGCGGCGAACCAGTTCCTCGAAGATCGTGCCCATCGCGTGGTTGTCGAGGCCGGGATGCTTCACCGAGCCGTCGCCGTTCAGCACCGGCTTCGGGCCAAGGTTGATCGAGCTATCGAGAAATTTCTCGATCAGCGTGCCGAGTACATCGGCCTTCGACAACTTCGGCATTTGATTGCGAAATTCGAAGTTGTCGAGAATCTCCTGTACGTTCGGCGAAAATCCGTCGAGGAAGGCCTCGAAGTCGGCCTTCAACTGGGCCTGCGACGCGCGGTTGCGAAGATCGCGCAGGTTGAAGCGCGACGTGTTGTAGAAGGCCTGCCCCGCCGCCTGGCGAAGCGCAGCGTCCTGATTGGTGATGCCCGCCTTGTCGAGATTATCCTTCATCGACAGGACCGCGGCTTTTGTGGGTTCCAGCACCGCATCCAGACGACGCAACACCATCATGGGCAGGATCACGTCGCGATACTTGCCGCGCACATAGAGATCGCGCAGGGCATCGTCGGCGATCCCCCAGATGAAATTCGCGATCCAGTTCAGGTCCCCGTTACTCATGCCTTCGCCGCCCCTTTGGCTTTCGCGGGACGTTCGGTATTGGGGTCGACCGGTTGCGCCGGAGCCGAGTTCGCGCTTTCGCGAAGCCTCTCGTATTCCTCGATCGCCAGCACGACAACGACGGGCCGCCCGTGCTTTTCAACGGTCACGGGCTCGGCACGGGCCAGATCGATGAGGCGTCCGAAGCCGTATTTGGCGTCTTTCGCCGATATGCTTTGCATGTTGGTCGCTCCGCCCCGATTCGACGCGACTTTTGGCCATTTTGGCCTTTTTATCAAGTTCGGCCGCCCTCGCCGCGTGTTAACGCCAAAGGCCCCGATGTAAGCCGTGCACTCCCCCCAAAGCAAAAGCGGCGCCCCGAAGGGCGCCGCTGATGTGTCACTGCAAGTCGGAACGGCTCAGTGCGCCGTCAGGCCGCCCGCCGCTTCGTCCGTGGCGTCGGACTTGACCGGCACCTTGGTGTCTTCTTCCCAGACGATCGGCACCGGGGGCCGGACCAGGGCCTTGGAGATCACGTCGTCGAGCCGCGCCACCGGGATGATGGTCATGCCGCCCTTGATCGCATCGGAAATCTCCGTGAGATCCTTGGCGTTGTCCTCGGGGATCAGCACCGTCTTGATGCCGCCTCGGGCCGCCGCCAGCAGCTTCTCCTTCAGGCCGCCGATCGGCAGCACGCGTCCGCGCAAGGTGATCTCGCCGGTCATGGCGACATCGTGCCGGATCGGGATGCCGGTCATGATCGAAACGATCGCGGTCGCCATCGCAACGCCGGCCGACGGTCCGTCCTTCGGGGTCGCCCCCTCCGGCACGTGGACGTGGATGTCGCGGCGGTCGAACAGCGGCGGCTCGATGCCGAAGCCGACGGCGCGCGAGCGGACATAGGATGCCGCCGCCGAAATCGACTCCTTCATCACGTCGCGCAGATTGCCCGTGACCGTCATCTTGCCCTTGCCGGGCATCATGACGCCTTCGATGGTGAGCAGCTCGCCGCCGACATCAGTCCAGGCCAAGCCCGTCACGATACCGACCTGAGGCTCGCTCTCGATCTCGCCGTAGCGGTACTTCGGCACGCCGAGAAAATCCTCGAGGGTTTTCTCGGTGACCTTCACCGACTTCTTCTTCGACATCATCAGTTCCTTCACCGCCTTGCGGGCGAGTGTCGAAAGCTCACGTTCGAGGTTACGCACGCCCGCTTCACGGGTGTAGCGGCGGATCATCAAGAGCAACGCGTCGTCGTCGATCGACCATTCCTTGGAGTCCAGACCGTGCTTGGCGATCGCGTTCGGGATCAGATGCTTGCGGGCAATCTCGACCTTCTCGTTCTCGGTGTAGCCGGCGATCCGGATGATCTCCATGCGGTCCATCAGCGGGCCCGGAATATTCAGCGTATTCGCGGTGGTGATGAACATCACGTTGGAGAGATCGTAATCGACCTCGAGATAGTGATCGGCAAAGGTGCCGTTCTGCTCGGGGTCCAGCACCTCGAGCAGAGCCGACGACGGATCGCCGCGGAAATCGGCGCCCATCTTGTCGATCTCGTCCAGCAGGAACAGCGGGTTCGAGGTCTTCGCCTTGCGCATCGACTGGATGATCTTGCCGGGCATCGAGCCGATATAGGTGCGGCGGTGACCGCGGATCTCGGCTTCATCCCGCACGCCGCCAAGCGACACGCGCACGAACTCACGGCCGGTCGCCTTGGCGATCGACTTGCCGAGCGAGGTCTTGCCGACGCCGGGAGGTCCGACCAGGCACAGGATCGGTCCGGTCAGCTTGTTGGCGCGCGACTGCACCGCGAGATACTCGACGATGCGGTCCTTGACCTTCTCGAGCCCGTAATGATCGTTGTCGAGCACGGCCTGTGCTGCGACCAGATCCTTCTTGACCTTGGACTTCTTGTTCCACGGGATCGACAGCAGCCAGTCGAGATAGTTGCGCACGACGGTGGCTTCCGCGGACATCGGCGACATCTGGCGCAGCTTCTTCAGCTCATGCTGCGCCTTCTCGCGGGCTTCCTTGGAAAGCTTGGTCTTGGCGATCTTCTCTTCCAGATCGGCCAGCTCATCGCGGCCTTCGTCGTCGCCGAGCTCCTTCTGGATCGCCTTCATCTGCTCGTTGAGATAATATTCGCGCTGGGTCTTCTCCATCTGGCGCTTGACGCGCGAGCGGATGCGCTTCTCGACCTGCAGCACCGAGATCTCGCTTTCCATCAGCCCGAGCACCTTCTCCAGGCGCGCGGTGACGGACAACGTCTCCAGGATGCCCTGGCGATCGGCGATCTTGACGGCGAGATGCGAGGCCACGGTGTCGCCGAGCTTGGCGAAGTCGGTGATGGCCTGGACCACGCCGACCACTTCGGCGGAGATCTTCTTGTTGAGCTTCACATAGCTCTCGAAGTCGGACACGACCGAGCGCGCCAGGGCTTCCGCCTCGACGGACGTGGCGTCGGTGTCGGCGAGCGCTGTCGCGGTCGCCTCGTAATATTCCTGGCGGTCGGAGTATTTCTGCACGCGCGCGCGTTCGAGCCCCTCGACCAGAACCTTGACGGTGCCGTCGGGCAGCTTGAGCAGCTGCAACACGCTGGCGAGCGTGCCGGTTTCATAGATCGAATCGGGGTTCGGATCGTCGTCCGACGCGTTCTTCTGCGTCGCGAGCATGATCAGCGCGTCATTCTTCATGACTTCTTCGAGCGCCCGGATCGATTTCTCGCGGCCGACAAACAGCGGCACGATCATGTGCGGGAAGACCACGATGTCGCGCAGCGGCAACACCGGATAGGAATGACTTTCGCCGTGAACGATAGATGGCCGGGGTTTGGGGGGCGTCATGGCCTGTTCCTTTTGTTGTGCCCCCTTGCACGCGGTCCGCAATCTTGCGCAACCGCCACAAGGTGCCTGTAAGTTCCGGCTCGAATGACCGCGTCGCGGCCTCGTCTTCCGGATCGTGAGCGGCGAATCTTACGGTTAGGTTCTCATCACCGACAGTATTAGGTGGCTATCGGCCATGGGGGTGTCAAGTCGCAGGAAAGAGCCCGCCAATAGGGGCTGACGCGGATAAAAGCTACGCACCAGCGGCCGCCGAAACACCGGCGACCGACGCTTACGAAAACTTAATCCGACAGCAAGCGGACGCGCACTCAGGCGCTGGCGCTGCTCTCGACGGCGCGATCGGAACGATCGGCATAGATGTAGAGCGGACGAGCGGTTCCCTCGACGACTTCGCGCGAGATCACGACCTCTTCGACGCCTTCCAGACCCGGGAGATCGAACATGGTCTCCAGCAGGATGCTTTCGAGAATCGAGCGCAGTCCGCGCGCGCCGGTCTTGCGTTCGATCGCCTTGCGGGCAACCGCGCCAAGCGCCTCGTCGGCGAAGGTGAGCTCGATATTCTCCATTTCGAACAGCCGCTGGTACTGCTTCACCAGCGCGTTCTTCGGATCGGTCAGAATCTTCTTCAGCGAAGCCTCGTCGAGATCCTCCAGGGTGGCTACCACCGGCAGGCGGCCGACGAATTCCGGGATCAGGCCGTACTTCAGCAGATCCTCGGGCTCGACGTGGCGGAAGATTTCGCCGGTGCGGCGGTCTTCCGGCGCCAGCACCTGGGCCGCGAAGCCGATCGAGGTCGAGCGTCCGCGGGCGGAGATGATCTTCTCCAGGCCGGAGAAGGCGCCACCGCAGATGAACAGGATGTTGGTGGTGTCGACCTGCAGGAACTCCTGCTGCGGATGCTTGCGGCCGCCCTGCGGCGGCACCGAGGCGACCGTGCCTTCCATGATCTTCAAGAGCGCCTGCTGCACGCCCTCGCCCGAGACGTCGCGGGTGATCGAGGGGTTGTCGGACTTGCGGCTGATCTTGTCGATTTCGTCGATATAGACGATGCCGCGCTGGGCGCGCTCGACATTGTAGTCGGCCGACTGCAAGAGCTTCAGGATGATGTTCTCGACGTCCTCGCCGACATAGCCGGCTTCGGTCAGCGTGGTCGCATCCGCCATCGTGAACGGCACGTCGAGAATCCGCGCCAGCGTCTGCGCCAGCAGCGTCTTGCCCGAGCCGGTCGGACCGATCAGCAGGATGTTCGACTTCGCGAGTTCGACGTCGTTGTGCTTGGTCTGGTGATTGAGCCGCTTGTAGTGATTGTGGACGGCGACCGAGAGCACCTTCTTGGCATGGCTCTGGCCGATCACGTAATCGTCGAGGACCTTGCAGATTTCCTTCGGGGTCGGGATGCCGTCGCGCGACTTCACCAGCGAGGATTTGTTCTCCTCCCGGATGATGTCCATGCACAGCTCAACGCATTCGTCGCAGATGAATACGGTGGGACCCGCGATCAATTTGCGGACTTCATGCTGGCTCTTGCCACAGAACGAGCAATACAGCGTGTTCTTGGAGTCGCTCGTGCCGACCTTACTCATTCTTATCTCCGTCCGCCGTTCGATCTCGTCCGCTCGATCGCCCTATTCCGGCA
>CALROE020000203.1:0-6297 GCA_943369715.1 Bradyrhizobium ivorense | reverse complement strand
GCCGCCCGCGCCTTGCCGGTGACCGCCAGCGATTCCCACGCCGAGGGCGGTGCGGCCTGCGCTTCCGAGGTCAGCACCTCGACCTCGTCGCCGTTCTGCAGCTCGGACGACAAGGGTGCGAACTTGCCGTTGATCTTGCAACCGACCGCGCTGTTGCCGACGTCGGTATGCACCGCATAGGCGAAATCGATCACATTGGCCTGGCGCGGCAACGCGATCAGCTTGCCCTTCGGGGTGAAGCAGAACACCTGATCGTGAAACAGCTCCAGCTTGGTGTGCTCGAGGAACTCTTCCGGATTGGCGCTGTCGGACAATATTCCGATGGTGTGGCGCAGCCAGGCGAAGGCATTCGATTCGCGCTTCAGCAATTCGGTCGGCGATCCCACGCCATCCTTGTAGAAGGCATGCGCGGCGATCCCCAGTTCCGCGATCTGGTCCATCTCCTCGGTGCGGATCTGCAGTTCGACGCGCTGGTTGCCGGGACCGATCACGGTGGTGTGAATCGAACGGTAGTCGTTCTGCTTTGGTGTCGAAATGTAATCCTTGAAGCGGCCGGGCACCACCGGCCAGGTGGTGTGCACGACGCCGAGCGCGCGGTAGCAGGCCTCGACATCCTCCATCACGACGCGGAATCCGAAAATATCGGACAATTGCTCGAAGCCGACCGACTTGCGCTCCATCTTGGTCCAGATCGAAAATGGCCGCTTGCGCCGGCCATAGACATGCGCCGCCATGCCGTTTTTCTGCAGATTCTTGGTAAGCTGGCTCTCGATCTCACCGATCAAATTGCGATTGCGCTCTTCCAGCGCTTCCAGCCGTTGCATCACCACGGCGTGAGCTTCCGGATCGAGCATGCGGAACGAAAGGTCTTCGAGCTCTTCCCGCATCTCCTGCATGCCCATGCGTCCGGAGAGCGGCGCATAGATGTCGAGCGTCTCCTCGGCGATCCGGCGGCGCGAGGCAGGTGGCACGAATTCCAGCGTGCGCATATTGTGCAGGCGATCGGCGAGCTTGATCAGGAGAACGCGGACGTCGTCGGCGATCGCCAGCAGCAGCTTGCGCAGGTTTTCGGCCTGCTTGGCCTCGCGCGACACCAGCTCCAGCCGTTTCAGCTTGGTGAGCCCGTCCACCAGGGCGCCGATCTCGTGGCCGAAGACGTGATCGATTTCGGCGCGGGTGGCCTCGGTATCCTCGATGGTGTCGTGCAGCAGGGCGGCCACGATGGTGGCGTCGTCGAGCTTGAGGTCGGTGAGGATCGCCGCGACCTCGAGCGGGTGCGAGAAATAGGGATCGCCGGAGGCACGGGTTTGCGTGCCATGCGCCTTCATGGCGTAGACATAGGCGCGGTTCAGCAGATCTTCGTTGGTGTCGGGATTATAAGACCTGACGCGCTCGACCAGATCGTATTGCCGCATCATGCCGGAACGCGATGATTTCACCGGCCTGGCGGGCGGCGGTACAGCCGAGGTTGGCACCACCGCAACCGATTCGGTCGCGGCCTGCATCTGCCGTGGGCTGCGGCGCCAATACGCCATCGAATGATCGCCTCCGTGCCGGGCCCGAACACGCCCGCCTCACGATATAATCTAGTGTGTTCTTGACCCGAGCATCACCCGTTCGGAGGGCTAAATGTTCGGTTTCTGACCGACCGATAGCAGCATTTGACCGCACCCGTTACCGAGCCATCGTAACACCGAAATTGTCAACAAAAGCAACGGCCCGGACGATTGTCCGGGCCTTCGGCAAATCAGGTGGGTTGGGAAGAGGCCCAAAAGCGCGGCCCGGACGGCCTATTCGTCCTCTTCCGGCTGTTCTTCCGGCGGCGCCAGGCCCTCGAGGCCCTTCAGCAGCTCCTCCTCGGTCATCCGCTCGACGGCGACCTCGGTGTCGTCCGCATCGACGCTGGCCCCGGCCGACCCGATCAAGGGCACGGTATCGGGCTCCGGCTCGTCGACTTCGACGAATTTCTGCAAGGAATGAACCAGCTCCTCACGCAAATCCTCGGGGGAAATCGACGAGTCGGCGATTTCGCGCAGGGAAACGACCGGATTCTTGTCATTGTCCCGATCAACCGTGAGTTGCGAACCCGAGGAGATCATGCGGGCGCGGTGTGCCGCCAACAGGACCAGATCGAACCGATTATCGACCTTATCAATGCAATCTTCTACGGTGACGCGCGCCATCGACTGTCGCTCCGTTAAATGGGACGAATATGTTGATTATGTCGCGGTAATTATAGGTCCCGGGGGCATTCCGCAAGGCCAATTTGTGATTTGCCTTCTCCTTGGGCTCTGGTAACCCCTCCCCGGGGCCAGAATGGCCGGAGCGTCCAGGCAAGGCATTTGCCGTCCAGGACAACAAATCGCTTCATTGCCTCGTCAGGAAAGTAGCGGTCGTTTCGCCCTGTCCACACCACATTGCAGTGGTGTTGGTGAAGGGTATACTCACCGAACTCTAGGCGGCATATGCTGAAGATGCGCGGCCTGGTTGCCGCCGCGCCAAAAACGTAACAACAACGTGAGAACCCTTTGATGTCACCTGCTTCCTCCAAGATCGCGCTCTTCATCGATGGCGCCAATCTCTATGCAACCGCCAAGACGCTCGGCTTCGACATCGATTACAAGCGCCTTCTCAAGGAATTCCAGAGCCGCGGCACGTTGCTGCGGGCGTTCTATTACACCGCGATCATCGAGGATCAGGAATACTCCTCGATCCGCCCGCTGATCGACTGGCTCGATTACAACGGCTACACCGTCGTCACCAAGGCGACCAAGGAATTCATCGACGCCTCAGGCCGCCGCAAGGTCAAGGGCAACATGGATATCGAGCTCGCGGTCGATGCGATGGAGCTCGCCGAGCATGTCGACCAGATCGTGCTGTTTTCCGGCGACGGCGATTTCCGCTCGCTGGTCGAGGCGGTGCAGCGCCGCGGCGTCCGCGTCACCGTGGTCTCGACGATTTCCAGCCAGCCGCCGATGATCGCCGACGAACTGCGCCGCCAGGCCGACGTCTTCACCGATCTGGTGGAGCTGCAATCCAAGCTCGGCCGCGATCCGTCCGAGCGTCCGGCCCCGCGCGAGCCGCGCCATCATGCGCCGCAATTCCTGCAGCGCGCGACCACGATGGCGCCGAGGGCCGATGACGACGAATTCGAGGACTGAGACTGATCCGGGGCGCGGCCGCAGGCTGCCCGCCCTCCCCACCGCACCCGACCGCAACTGCCCGCTGTGTCCGAGACTCGCGAACTATCGCGACTCGGTGCGCGCACGCGAGCCGACATGGTTCAATTCGCCGGTGCCGTCGTTCGGCGATGCCAATGCCGCGCTGCTGATCGTCGGCCTGGCGCCCGGCGTGCAGGGCGCCAATCGTACCGGGCGCCCCTTCACCGGCGATTTCGCCGGCGACCTGCTCTACGCCACGCTGCTGGAATATGGTTTTGCCAAAGGCGTCTATCAGGCGCGGCCCGACGACGGGCTGAAACTGGTCGATTGCCGGATCAGCAATGCGGTGCGCTGCGTGCCGCCGCAGAACAAGCCGTTGCCCGTCGAGATCAACACCTGCCGCCAGTTTCTGTCGGCGACGATCGCGTCGATGCCGAAGCTCCGCGCCATCGTGGCGCTCGGCCGCGTCGCGCATGACTCGATGCTGAAAGTCCTGGCGCTACGCGCCGCCGCAGCGCCGTTTGGACATGGTGCGATCCATCCGGCCGGCGCGCTAAAGCTTTATGACAGCTATCATTGCTCGCGCTACAACACCAACACGCGGGTGCTGACGCCGGATATGTTTCGCGGGGTGTTTGCCAAGGTGCGAGCGGATCTGGATTCGTAGGATGGACAAAGGCGTTGCACCGTGCCCACCTTCTCGCATCCGGCATATCCTGTGGTGGGCACGCTTCGCTTTGCCCAGCCTACGAATTCACACCCGATGCTGCTTCAGCCACGCCAGCACATCGCCGGCATTTCGATCGGGTGGAAACACGGGATAGAACACGTGGGTGATGCGCGCATTGTCGATCACCAGCGCCAGCCGCTTGATCAGGGTCTCTCCCGCCACTTCCATGGTGGGCAAGTTCAGCGCCCGTGTCAGCGCCAGCTTGGCGTCCGACAACACCGCAAACGGCAGATGCAGCCGTGACGCCATCTCGGTCTGGTAGAGGTTGCTCTGCGTCGACAGGCCGAACACGTGTTTGGCGCCGGCCGCCTTCAGCTCCGCGAACAGGTCGCGAAATGCGCAGGCTTGCGGCGTGCAGCCGCGGGCGCCCGGGATCATGTCCCAGTCATCGACCAGGCTGATCTTGCCGGGCTCGCCGGTCCTGGGATAGGCAAACACCACGACGCGTCCCGGCAGCGCCGCCAGCGTCACCGAGGTATCGTCGGTCGCCATCAGGCTCAGCGCCGGGATCGTCATGCCCACCAGATGCGCCGCGGCGCCATCGTCGGACGGCGCAGGAATCTTGCTCCAGTCGACTTCGAGCAGGTTCTTCTGGTTCATTGAGCAATTCTCCATCCGCCGTCATTGCGAGCCAACGGATCGGCGCGAAGCGCTGTCCGCTGATAAACTCCGCGAAGCAATCCATGCATCAAGAGCAAGAAAGAATGGATTGCTTCGTCGCAGGCGCTCCTCGCAATGACGGATGGCATGACGGTGATTCCTATCCCCGCGCCCGCAGCAGGCGGCCCTTCTCCCTGCCCCAGTCACGCTGCTTCTCGCTCTCGCGCTTGTCGTGCAGTTTCTTGCCCTTGGCCACCGCCAGCAACAGCTTGGCGCGGCCGCGCTCGTTGAAATAAAGCTTGAGCGGGATCAGCGTCATGCCGTCGCGGTCGACCGCGCCCATCAGCTTGTTGATCTGCTTGCGGTGCAGCAGCAATTTGCGCGGCCGCTTCGGCTCGTGGTTGAAGCGGTTGGCCTGAAGATATTCCGGGATGTTGGCGTTGATCAGCCAGATCTCGCCATCCTTGGTATCGGCGTAGGATTCCGCGATGGTGGCCTTGCCGGTGCGGATCGACTTGACCTCGGTGCCGGTCAGCGCGATCCCCGCCTCCATCGTATCCTCGATGGCATAGTTGAACCTGGCCTTGCGATTCTCGGCGACGACCTTGATCGCGCGCTCGTTCTTTTCGGCCATGATTCAAAACCTCTGGGCGTTGTCTCTGGAAAAGCAGCGACAACGCCCACGTCGTCGGTATCGCGCTTCAAGTCTTCTTAAGCAGATCGCGGATCTCGGTCAGCAATTCTTCCTGCCGGGTTGGCTTCGGCGGAGCCGCCGGAGCCGCCTCATCCTTGCGCTTCATCTTGTTCATGGCTCTGATGATCATGAACAGCACGAAGGCGATGATGACAAAATTCAGCGTCAGCGTCAGGAAATTGCCCCACGCCAACACGGCGCCCTGCTTTTTTGCGTCAGCAAGATTGCCCGCCGTGACCGCCTTCGAAAGGCCCGTGAAATAGTTGGAGAAATCGAGGCCGCCGGTGATGGCACCGATAATAGGCATAATAATGTCGCCGACCATCGAGGTTACGATAGCCCCAAAGGCGGCACCAATGATGACACCGACCGCGAGGTCGACGACATTGCCCTTCATGGCGAATTCGCGAAATTCCTTGAGCATCTGCAGCCCCCTCTCTTCAATTTGACGAACCGGAAGACTCACGACGGGAACGTCGACGGCTCAGTTGATCAGGCCCGCATGCACCATGGCGTCGCGAATGACCTTGCCGGTTGGCGGCGTCACCGTCATCAGCGGCAGGCGCACTTCTTCCTCCAGCCGCCCCAGCAGCTTGAGGCCATGCTTGGCTCCGGCGAGGCCCGGCTCCCTGAAGATGGCGTCATGCAACGGCGTCAGGCGGTCCTGAAGCTTCAGTCCGGTGGCGTAATCGCCCTTCAGGACCGCGGTCATCAGGTCCGCGCACAGCTTCGGCGCCACATTGGCGACAACCGAGATGCAACCATGTCCACCCGCCGCCATATAGGCCAGCGCGGTCATGTCCTCGCCGGATAGCTGGATGAAATCCGGTCCCATCGCGTGGCGCTGCTGCGATACGCGGGCAAGATTGGCGGTGGCGTCCTTGACGCCGGCGATGTTCTTCAACTCGAACAACCGGGACATGGTCTCCACGGACATATCGACGACGGAGCGCGGCGGGATGTTGTAGATGATGATCGGGATGCCGACCGCATCGTTCACCGCCTTGAAGTGGCGGTAGAGGCCCTCCTGGGTCGGCTTGTTGTAATAGGGCGTGACGACGAGCGCGGCCTGGGCACCGGCCTTCTCGGCATGAACGGCGAGATCGATCGCC
>CALROE020000202.1:0-6309 GCA_943369715.1 Bradyrhizobium ivorense | reverse complement strand
CCCGGCCATGACGGAAGGAATCCATTAATGCCGCACCCGCTCGACACCTTCTTCGCGCCCGACAGCATCGCGCTGATCGGGGCGTCGCGCGACCTCGAGAAAATTCCCGGCCGGCTGTTGTCGATGCTGCGCAAGAACGAGTATCCGGGCAAGATCTATCCGATCAATCCCAACTATGGCGATATCGACGGGCTGAAATGCTACAAATCGATATCAGACGTAGGCCAGCCGATCGATCTCGCCATCGTCATCATTCCCGCCCGCGCCGTGCTCGCGGCACTCGAACAATGCGCAGCGGCCGGCGTGAAAAACGCCGTCATCATTTCCTCCGGCTTTGCGGAGGAGGGCGGCGACAGCGCGGCGATGCAGGACGCCATCGTGGCGCTGGCGAAGCGCACGGGGATGCGGATTTCCGGTCCCAACGCCGAAGGCTTCCTGAGCGAGGTGCAGAAGGTCGCGGCGACCTTCAGCCCGACCGTCGATGTCAAGCCGGGTCATGTGCCACTGGTGGCGAGCACGCGACGGATCGCTATCGTGGCGCAATCGGGGGGCATCGGCTTTGCCATCAAGCATCGTGCCAAGGCGCTCGGCGTGGCGATCAGCTATTGCGTCAGCGCCGGCAACGAGTCCGATCTCGGCGCCGGCGAATTCCTCGACTACATGGTGCAGGATGCTTCCACCGACGTGATCCTGCTGTTCATCGAAGGCATCCGCGACGTCGACAAGTTCCTCGCCGCGGCACGCCGTGCGGCAGAGGCAGGAAAGCCCGTCATCGTCACGAAGGTCGGCCGCTCCGGCGCCGGCGAGCGCGCCGCCGCCTCGCATACCGCCAGCATGGCCGGCTGGTCCGCCGCCTATGACGCGGTGTTCGCAAAATACGGTTTTATCGTCTCCAACGATCTCGACGAGGCCGTCACCATCGCGGCGCTGCTCACCACCAACCCGCTGCCGAAGGGCGACCGCGTCGCCGTGCTCACGGTGTCGGGCGGCGCCGGGATCTGGGGCGCCGATACCGTGGCGCTGCAGGGCTTGCAGGTGCCGGAACTGTCGCCGGCGATCCAGACGGAAATCAAGAAGCTGCTGCCGTCCTATGGCGCCGCGGGCAATCCGATCGACGTCACCGCGCAGGGCGTGCACTCCGGCGGCCTGCAGAACAGCATCGACCTGCTCAGCGTGTCCGACGAGGTCGACGCCATCCTGGTGGTGCTGTCGCTGTCGAGCGACACGCGGGTGCCGTTCAAGCAGGCCGAGTTGAGGCCGGTGATATCGGCACAGCACAAGCCGATCGTGTTCTATTCCTACACGCTGCCGTCGGCCTTCGCGCGCGGCGAGTTCGCGGCCTGCGGCGCCGTGGTGCTGTCGGGACTGACGCATGCCGGCGTCGCGATGCGGCGGATGGTGGAGCGCGCCCGGTTCAAGCTCGCGCCAGCGGTCGACCCGGCGGCGGTGCCGCTGCGCGATCTCTCCGCGCATCTGAAGTCCGCAACGCTGTCGGAATTCGACAGCAAGTCGCTGCTGCGGGCGGCCGGCATTGCGGTGCCGGATGAAGTGCTGGTGACGGAGAAGAGCGGACTCGATGCGGCGGTCGTCCAAGTGGGATTTCCGCTGGTGGCAAAAATCCAGTCGCGCGACATCCCGCACAAGAGCGAAGTCGGTGGCGTGCGGGTCGGGATCGCCAGCAAGGGCGAGGTGTTTCTGGCCTATGAGGCATTGCTGAACAACGCGCGGCGGCACCGGCCGGATGCCGGGATCCAGGGCGTGCTGGTCGGGCCGATGGCGAACAAGGGCGTCGAGATCATCGTCGGCACCATGCTGGACGCAACGTTTGGTCCTGTCATCATGGTCGGCCTCGGCGGCGTCACCACGGAATTGTTCAGGGATGTGGTCTACCGCCCGGCGCCGGTGAGCGCGGTGGAAGCCGGCGCGATGCTGGCGGAGCTGAAGGCCGCACCCTTGCTCAACGGTTTTCGCGGAGCCGCGCAAGCCGACGTCGCGGCGCTGTCGCAATTGATTGCACAGGTCTCGGTGCTGGCGGCGCAACAGGCGAACGCGATTTCCGAGATCGAGCTCAACCCGGTGCTGGTGCATCCGGAAGGGCAGGGCGTGACGATCGTGGATGCGCTGGTGGTGCGGAAGAAGATCTAGCCGCAAGCACTACTTCCCTCTCCCCTTGTGTTCTCGGGAGAAGGGCGGACGCTGATGGAAGTTGTTTCCGAAGAGTGGATACAGCGTTGATATTGCTTGCGTCAACCAATACAGACGTTCACGTTTGAACCCATCATAACCCATGCAGTGCTACCTATGTTGGTTCGAGGTAGCAGCATCGGTCGGGGATCAAATGCCGCAAGTGAAGCTGACCAAGAGCGTGATCGATGGCTTACCCATTCCGGTCAAGGACGTTGTCTACTGGGACATTGCCTGCCCCGGTTTCGGCGTCAAGGTAACACCGAAGGGCCGCAAGGTTTTTCTTGTTCTGTTTCGGACGGCGGGAGCGGGCTCGCGGTTGCGTAAGTATACCATCGGACCCTACGGTCGGGTGACCCTTAACCAGGCTCGCATCACAGCCCAAAAGGTATTTGCCGCGAAGCTCGATGGACGCGATCTCGCCGCGGAGAAGAACGACTCTCGCCGCCGGATGGTCGCAGACCGGGTCGACGACCTGCTCGAAGCTTTTATTGTCCAGCACCTCTCCCAAAATCGATCAGCACCGGAAATCTCAAGGATGCTCCGCCGGGAGATCGGGTCAGCATGGGGTAGCCGGAGCATTCACGAGATCAGCAAGCGCGACGTAATTGATGTCGTCAGCGCTATCGAGCAACGCGGGGCTCCTGTCGCCGCCAACAAAGCGCTGAAATCGATCAAAACCTTCCTTCGCTGGTGCGTGGGTCGTGCCGTGCTAGACCGGTCACCCGCCGATGGTGTCCCGCTTCCGGTCAAGGAAGTGACGAGAGATCGGGTCTTGAACGACGATGAGCTTGCCCGGGTTATCACCGCCGCGCGGCAGATCGGCGGTCCCTACGGAGGAATCGTCGAGTTGCTCGCTCTTACAGGTCAACGCCGCGAGGAAGTGGCGCGCTGTACTTGGGACGAAATCGATATGGGTAGGCGCACCTGGAAGCTGCCGTCAGCGCGGACCAAGAATGCCAAGGCACATGAAGTCTACCTGTCGGATCAGGCTGTCGCCGTTCTTGGCCGGGTGGATAAAATCGGTACGTTGGTCTTTTCGCAATCAGGAACTGTGCCTTTCCAAGCTTTCAGCGTCGTCAAGCGAGAGCTTGACCAACTGTCGGGGGTCACTGCGTGGCGGCTTCATGACCTACGCCGGACTTGCGTGTCGGGCATGGCACGGCTTGGTATTGCACCTCATGTCGCCGACAAGGTTCTCAATCACCAAGGCGGCACGATTTCTGGCGTTGCGGCCGTCTATCAGCGCCACGATTTTCTCGCAGAACGAAAAATCGCGCTGGAAATGTGGGGCGCACATGTCCAGCGGGCCGTTGCAAAGGTCATTACCGCGTACTTGCCCAAGGTGGCGTAGCCGTAGGCGGTATACGTCTCCATCGCGGAAGCGCTCGTTGCGGGCGCGCGAAAATGCCGAATGATCCGGGATAGCGTCCTCGATACCGAGCTTGCAGAACCAGCGATAGGCGAAGTTTACCTGCACTTCACGGCAGATCAGTCGCTCCGAACGGATCGCGAACACATACACCACAATCAGCATCCGATCATCAGTTCCGGATCGATCGAGGGGCGACCAATCGACGAATAGTGAGGTGCAAGTTCGCTGCGAAGCCAGGAGAGATTCAGAGCAGCATCGATCTTCCGCACCAGATGATCTTTGGGAACCGCGTCGCCAAGATGAAACCCGTAGAACAGTTGACCTTGGTCACTCTTCAGACGGCCCATCATGGATCGACCTCGCCGAGATTCGCGTCAACGTAACGGAATCACAGTCCGTGGCCTGCCTCAACCGACTTTTGCAACAAAATCGACCCAAAGGCGACGTTAGCTCGATCTCAATCATCAGTCGCTTGAGCGAACACAAAAAAGCCCCGGCCGATGCCGGGGCTTTGCGTTTCTGGAGATGGAAAGCTGGATCAGTACCTTGCGACGTAAGCGCTGTTATCGGGCCACGTGTTTGGGGTCTTGCGCGGCTTGATCGGCCCAAGGCAGCAGGTCATCGATTTGGCTGTTGGGGTGGCCGTTGACGATCCTGGTGATGACGTCGGCGAGATAGCCGTGCGGCTCGACGTCGATGAGCTTGCAGGTTTCGATCAGCGAGGCGATGACGGCCCAGTGGTCACCGCCACCGTCGGAGCCGGCGAACAGGGCGTTCTTGCGGTTGAGCGCGATCGGCCGGATGGCGCGCTCGACGACGTTGGAATCGATCTCGATGCGACCGTCGGTGATGAAGCGCGTCAGTCCTTCCCAGCGCAACAGTGCGTATCGGATGGCCTCTGCGAGCTTGGTCTTCTGGCTGATCAAGCCGAGCTTTGCGCGCAGCCAGGGTTCGAGCTCCTCGATAATCGGTTGACTCTTGTTCTGGCGGACGGCGCGGCGCTCGTCGGCGGTGCGGCCGCGGATCTCGCCTTCGATGGCATAGAGCGCGCCAATACGTTCGAGCGCCTCGCTGGCGATCGGCGCTGGCCCCGCAGCGGCGAGTTCGTAGAAGCGCCGGCGCACGTGAGCCCAGCAGAACGCGAGTTGCACGTCGCCGCGCTCGGCGAGCGACCGGTAACCAGCGTAGCCGTCGACCTGGAGGATGCCGGAGAAGCCGGCGAGATGAGCGATCGGCCGCTCGGCCATGCGATCGGGTGCGTAAATATAGGCGACGGCGGGCGGATCGGTGCCACCCCAGGGCCGGTCGTCGCGGGCATAGGCCCATAGCTGGCCGGTTTTGGTACGGCCGCGTCCCGGATCGAGCACCGGGGCGGTCGTCTCGTCGGCAAACAGTTTTGGCGATTGCTTCAGACTGGCGAGCAGGCGCTCATGCACCGGCCGCAGCAGGAAGGCAGCGCGGCCGACCCAGTCGGCCAACGTCGAACGATCCAGGTCGAGGCCCTGGCGGGCGTAAATCTGAGCTTGCCGATATAGCGGCAGATGATCGGCGTATTTGGCGACGAGCACCTGCGCCACGGTGGCTTCGGTCGGCAGCCCGCCCTCGATCAATCGTGCCGGCGCCGGTGCCTGCACCATGGTCTCGCAGGCCCGACATGCATACTTCGGCCGGCGTACGACCAGGACCCGGAACTGGGCCGGGACGATGTCCAATCGCTCGCTCACATCCTCGCCGATCCGATGCAGTGCGTGGTGGCAGCACGGGCAGGCGTGATCATCGATGTCGACCAGCATCTCGACGCGCGGCAGATGCGCCGGCAGCGATCCCCGGTTCCGGCGGCGCCTGGCGGCCCGGCTGGATCGCTCGGCTGCGTTCGCAGCATCGATCGCGGCGTCGCTGCTCGCCTCGACCTGTTCGACCTCCTCCAGGCCGAGCAGCAACTGGTCCTCGGGCAACGTCTCGGCCCGGCGGCCGAAGCGATGACGCTGCAACTCCTTGATGATCTGTTCCAGCCGCGCAGCGCGCGCCCGTTCTGCCAGCAGCATCGCCTTGAGCGTGCCGGGATCGTCGGGAAGCGTGTCGGCCGTCGTCGTCATGATGTAATTACACCATGCGTCGCGGCCTCTCGCGAGCACGACTTGCATGCTGATTCACTGTGCCGCAGCTCAACTCGCCTGCACTGGGGTTGGCGTCTCTCGTGAGGCGTGGACGCGCTTCCAATCAAGTCCTTCGAGCAGCGCCGCGAGCTGCGCAGCGGTCAGGCGAACAACACCGTCCTGCACGTTCGGCCAGCAGAATTGGCCGTTCTCGAGCCGTTTGGCGAACAGGCAAACGCCCGTGCCGTCCCAGTAGATCAGCTTCACCCGGTCGGCGCGCTTGGCGCGGAACACATAGACGGCACCCGAGAATGGATCGGCCTGCATGCTCTCGCGCACCAAGGCAGCGAGCCCTTCGGCACCTTTGCGGAAGTCGACGGGCTTGGTCGCCACCATCACCCGCACCGCGCCAGTCGGACCAATCACGTGCAGGTCTTCAGCGCACGGATCACAGCCGCAACCGTCGCGACATCTGCGCCGCGGCCGACGCGGACCACGACGCCGTTGACCTCCAATTCGATGATGCCGCTGCTCTCGACAAAGCCGGCTGTCTTGTGGACGTGCCGGCGCTGCCGCCGTCCGTGCTCCGGCGGCGCGGATGATGGGGTCACTACAGCGGGGACAAACATCTGCGGCTCCGGAGCCGCAGGGGTC
>CALROE020000201.1:0-6310 GCA_943369715.1 Bradyrhizobium ivorense | reverse complement strand
ATGAAAGCCCTGCCTGTCAGGGCGCCTTCCGCCGGCTACACGTTTTGGGCGCAGGGCATCGGCGCCTGGGGCAGGTTCGGCAGCGACGGCAATGCCGCCACGATCAACCGCAGCCTCGGCGGCGTCGTCAGCGGCGTCGATGCGCGCTTCGGCGGAAATTGGAATGCCGGACTGGTCAGCGGCTATTCGCAGTCGAACGCCCGCGTCAACGACCGGGCGAGCTCGGCGCGGATCGATACCGCCTACGCCGGCGCCTATGCAGGCACCAGCGTCGGCGCCTGGAACCTGCGCTCGGGCGCGGCCTACGCATTCCACAGCATCGATGCCAGTCGCGCGATCGCTTTCCCGGGCTTCAGCGACCAGACCCTGGCGCGCTACCATGGCGGCACCGGGCAGGTGTTCGGCGAGATCGGCTACGGCATGGCGCTGGGGCGGGTGTCGGCCGAACCGTTCGCCGGTCTCACCTATGTGCGCGTCAACACGCAGGCCTTTACCGAAACGGGCGGCGCCGCAGCCCTGACGGGAACCGGCAACACCGAAGGCGTCGGCTATTCCTCGCTCGGGATGCGTCTGGCGACCAACCAGCTGTTGCCAAACGGCACGATGTTGACGCCGCGCGCCTCGCTGGCGTGGCAGCACAGCTTCGGCGACGTCACGCCGGCGGCGGCGTTGGCGTTCGCCAGCACCGGTACCGGATTTGCCATCGCGGGCGTGCCGCTGGCGCGCGACGCCGCGCTGATCGATGCCGGTGCCGATCTGCGGATCAGCCCGCGCGGCAAGGTTGGCGTTTCCTATTCCGGCCAGCTCTCCGGCCGCGTCCAGGATCACGCCGTCAAGGGCAACTTGGTCTGGAATTTCTGAAGTAATTATTCGGGTCCGTTTGGAGCCACCGCTTCAGCCGGCTGACGAGGTTACAGCAGCTGGCGCCTCGCCCCCGCGGGTTTGGATCAGATACTCGCACGAGAGAAGCACAGCGCTCAGACGCTGCCGACCGTCTTCAGCCGCGCGCGCGGATGGATTTCCGCCTGCGACAGCACGGTGGTTTGCGCGCGGAAGCGTTCCACCAGCGAACGCACGAACGGCCTGATCGCCGCCGAGGTCACCAGCACCGGCGCCTCGCCCTCGCGGGCGGCCTGTTCGAAGCGGTCGCGCACCACCGTCATGAATTCCGAAAGCTTTGACGGCTGCATCGCCAGTTGGCGCTCGTCGCCGGCGCCGACCAGCGACTCGGCGAACGCCTGCTCCCATTTGGCCGACAGCGCGATCAGCGGCAAATAGCCGTTGTGCGAGGTGTTTTGCGCGCAGATCTGCCGCGCCAGCCGGGCGCGAACATGTTCGACCATGGTCGCCGGGTTGCGCGAGAACGCCAGCGCGTCGGCGATGCCCTCGAGAATGGTCGACAGGTCCCGGATCGAGATCCGCTCGGCCAGCAGCAGCTGCAGCACGCGCTGGATGCCGGACACGGTGACCAGCGCCGGCGTGATGTCCTTGACCAGCTCGCCCTGTTCCTTCGGTAGGTCCTTCAGGAGTTTCTGCACCTCGCCGTAGGACAACAGGTCCGACATGTTGGTCTTGAGCAGTTCGGTCAGATGGGTCGACAGCACGGTGGCGGCGTCGACCACGGTATAGCCCTTCAACGAGGCCTCTTCCTTCAGGCTGGCGTCGACCCAGGTCGCCGGCAGGCCGAAGGTCGGCTCGATGGTATGGATGCCGGGGATACCGACCTGATTGCCGGCGGGGTCCATGACCATGAAACTGTTCGGCCAGATCTTGCCGGTGCCGGCGTCCACTTCCTTGATCTTGATGATGTAGGTGTTGGCCTCCAGCTGCACATTGTCGAGAATACGCACGGCCGGCATCACGAAACCCATTTCGACCGCGAGCGAGCGGCGCAGCGCCTTGATCTGTTCGGTCAGCCGGTCGGTGCCGTCGGGGCCGTTGACCAGCGGCAGCAGCGCATAGCCGAGTTCGATCTTGAGATCGTCGATCTTCAGGGAATTGGCGATCGGCTCTTCCGCGCCGGCAGCGGCGGCCGCGGCGGCGGCGTCCGGCGCCGAGGCTGCGGCGACTTCGGCTTCCGTGTTGGCCTTGTTGCGCTTGCCCGACGTCACCGCCAGATAGGCGGCGCCGCCGCCGAGCAGGAGGAAGGGGAGCATCGGCACGCCCGGCAGCATCCCCAGCACCAGCATGACGCCGGCCGACATGCCGAGCGCCTGCGGATAGCCGGACAGCTGCTTCATCAGCGCCTTGTCGGCGGCGCCGCTGACGCCCGCCTTGGAGACCAGCAGGCCCGCCGCGGTCGACACGATCAGCGCCGGCACTTGCGTCACCAGGCCGTCGCCGACGGTCAGCAGCGTGTAGGTGCGCGCGGCATCCGCAAAACCCATGCCCTGCTGGGCGACGCCGATGATGATGCCGCCGATGACGTTGATGAAGACGACCAGAAGACCCGCGACCGCGTCGCCGCGCACGAATTTCGAGGCGCCGTCCATGGCGCCGAAGAAGCCGCTCTCGTCCTCCAGCTCCTTGCGGCGCTTCTTGGCGGTCGCCTCGTCGATCAGGCCGGCGCCCAGATCGGCGTCGATCGCCATTTGCTTGCCCGGCATGGCGTCGAGGTGGAAGCGCGCGGCGACTTCCGCGATGCGCCCCGAACCCTTGGTGATGACGACGAAATTCACGATCACCAGAATCGCGAACACGATGATGCCGATGACGAAATTGCCGCCCATCACGAAATTGCCGAAGGCCTCGATGACGTGGCCGGCCGCCGCGGTGCCCTCGTGCCCCTTTGACAGGATCAGGCGGGTCGAAGCCAGGTTCAGCGACAGCCGCAGCATGGTCGAGATCAGCAGGATGGTCGGGAACGAGGAGAATTCCAGCGGCGCCTGGATGAACAGCGCCGTCATCAGGATCAGGATCGACAGCGTGATCGAGATCGCCAGGAACAGGTCGAGCACGACCGACGGCAGCGGCATGATCAGCACGACGAGGATGATCAGGACGCCGAACGCCAGCGCGAGGTCGCCGCGGACCAGGATTTTGCCGATGTCGCCTAAACTGGGAAATCCGCCGCCTGCTGTACCCGTGCCGTGACCCGCCGTGACATCGACCATCGTAGCTGCTTCCCCCCGCGAATGCCGGTCCCGGGCGCCAAACGTCTGCGCGGCGGCCGAAGGGCCACCGTTTCGAAAGTGAGGCACCGCACTGGCGTCCACGGGGGTTCTCCCGTTTTACGCGGCTGACGACACTCGACTCCACTAGGCAATTTTTGCCGTGTTTATGGTTAGGAAAGGGTTAACGAGGCCTCTCAACCCTCGTCATTCCGGGGCATCGCGCAGCGGTGAACCCGGAATCCCGATCGGCTTGGCGAGATTTCGGGTTCGATGCGGAGCCTGTCATCGGGCCGGCCAGAGGCCGGACCCGTTGGCATCGCCCCGGAATGACGGGCCAAATCCTGTTGCACTGCATCTGCATGCCCAATATCGCGCCATGTGGCTTGACCCGGAACCCCGGGGCGACGAAGTTGCCGCGGTGCACGCCCCCTCCCAACCATCCAAAGATTCGTCGCCGTTCACCCCTGACTCGCGCCAGGCCTGGATCCGGCTTGCGCTGGCGGTCCTGATCGGCTCCGTCGGCGCGGTCGGGATGTGGTCGGTCGTGGTGGTGATGCCGGTGGTGCAGCAGGAATTTGCCAGCAGTCGCGGTGCGGTTTCGTTCGCCGCCACCATGATCTTCCTGGGCTTCGGTGTCGGCGGCGTCATCATGGGCAAGATCACCGACCGGCTCGGGATCGTGCCGGCGATGGCCGTCAGCATCGCCCTCCTGACCTGCTCCTATATGCTGGCTGGCCTGGCGACCGCGCTGTGGCAGTTCATTGTGATCTCTTTCCTGATGGGCCTCGGCACCTCGGCCACCTTCGCGCCGCTGATGGCGGAGGCCTCGCACTGGTTCGAGCGCTATCGCGGGCTGGCGGTGACCATCGTCGCGTCAGGCAATTATGTCGCGGGCACGTTCTGGCCGCCGCTGATCAACTGGAGCACGCAGGCCTATGGCTGGCGCGCCACCCATGTCGGCATCGGCATTGCCGTCGGCCTGTTGATGACGATCCTGCTGCTGGTGCTGCGCCGCGTCATGGGCGGCAGCGCGGCGCAGGATCACAGCAAGGCGCTGCCGCCGCGGATCAATCTCAACCTGTCGGCCAACACGCTGACGGTGCTATTATGCATCGCCAGCATCTCCTGCTGCGTGGCGATGTCGATGCCGCAGGTCCACATCGTCGCCTATTGCGGCGATCTCGGCTACGGCGTGGCGCGCGGCGCCGAGATGCTGTCGCTGATGATGGCGTGCGGCATCATCAGCCGGATCGGCTCGGGCTATCTCGCCGACAAGATCGGCGGCATCCCGACGCTGCTGATCGGATCGGTGGCGCAGGGCTTTGCCCTGCTGTTCTACCTCTTCTTCGACGGCCTCACCTCGCTCTACCTCATCTCCGCGATGTTCGGCCTGTTCCAGGGCGGCATCGTGCCGAGCTATGCCATCATCGTCCGGGAATCGATGCCGGCGAGCGAGGCCGCGACCCGGGTCGGCATCGTCATCATGGCCTCGGTGTTCGGCATGTCCGGCGGCGGCTGGATTTCCGGCGTGATCTTCGACGCCACCGGCTCCTACGCCGCCGCGTTCCTCAACGGCGTCGCCTGGAATGCGGTCAATATCGTCATCGTGGTGGCGTTGCTGCTGCGGGCGAGGGCGCGCTCGCGGCTGGCAATGGCGTGAGGCCGGCTACCCCTTCTCGACGTCGCCGCCGGCATCGAGCCAGCCCTTGAAGCCGCCGAGGTTGCGGACGTTTTCGTAGCCCATTTCCTTCAGTGTCTTTAGCACCAGCGCCGAGCGTCCGCCCGATGCGCAATAGGCCACCACGGTCTTGGCGCGGTCGAATGCCGCATCGTGCAGCGCGGAGGCCGGATCGGCGCGAAATTCAACCAAGCCGCGCGGGATCGCCAGCGCCCCCGGCACCTTGCCCGATGTCGCGACCTCGGCCGGTTCGCGGACGTCGAGAAACAGCACGTCGGGCCGGCCGAGCAGTCCCTTGGCTTCCTCGGGGCTGATGCGGGGTACCGCAGCTTCGGCCTCGGCCAACATCAACTGCACTGTCTTCATTGAAGTCTCCTCTCCGGATCAAGTTGCCGCCATTTTTTTCATCCGCCGCGAGTAAGGCGCAAACCCCGCACTGTGGCAATGCCAAAAGATATGGCCAAAAGATCTGGCGCGAATTCCGGCCTGATGTCGTCGATATGCCGGCGCCGCGATTTCGACGCCGGAGGCTTCACACTCCCTGGCCGGCCTTTAGCAGTGTGCAGCCGGAGATCCAGATGCCGCCGTCGGGCGCAAGTTCCAGCGTATAGAGCGCCTCCCACGGCACGCCCTCGGCATCGACGATGCGGACGCGCTGGGCGATCTTGCCGTCGGCGACGCGCGCCTCGCCGAATTCGAAACTCTTGTGACGGTAGACCGGCGCATAGCTGCCGCGCACCATCGCCATGAAGACGTCTTGCGGGAATACTTCCCTGATCGCGGGCGCCGCATGGGAATAGGCCGTCGCCGCGTCGTCGCGGCCGAAGGCTTCGATCTGGGAACGGATGACGCGCTGCGCGGCGGCGACATCGTCGGCGGCGCGGGCTGGAGAGGCGAGGCCGATCAGGAATGCGAGCAATAAGGCGAAGGCGCGCATCAGGGGCTCCGTTCAAAGGTGATCACGACTCATATACGCAGGCGCCCGGCAGAAGGTTCAACGTTTCTCCATCACCAAGACCGCCGCTTCGTTCCGGCGCAGGAACGGTATCGTGAAAGGGGCATCGTAACTGAGCGCATAGGGCTCGCCCGCCGGCTGCCATGACGATCCCTGGAGCTTGCCGATCAATTCGGACTTGCGCCGGGCAAAATCCGCGCCGGATCCGGAGAACCGCAGGGCGGCGATCGTCTCGCCGGGCACCGTGACCACGCGCACGCGGGGATCCCGGGGCTTCGGCGCATTATCCATGCTGTATTTAGCCGGCAGGAAGAACTGCATCCGCACCATGCCGGATGCCTCCGAGGCCTGAACCGGCGTGGTCATCGCCAGCAATTCGCTGTCCCGCACCTCGACCGGCGTCGTCATCGCGATCATGGCGCTGCCGGAACCGGAAGTCTGGTTGCCGCCGGCGATATAGGAAAACAGCAGGCGAAAGGCTTCGTCGCGCCCGGTCTTGCCGGCGGCGGGCAATTCCACTTCAGCCGCGAGACGGGGGCCATAGCGGCGAATTTCGACATTGTC
>CALROE020000200.1:0-6323 GCA_943369715.1 Bradyrhizobium ivorense | reverse complement strand
TGGCGCCGACGCAGCGGAAACGATGCGGCCGGCGGCTTTCGAAATAATAGGCGTCGCCGGGTCCGAGGATGCGGCGTTCGCTTTCCACCGTCACCTCGAGGCGGCCGCTCAGTATGATGCCGCCTTCCTCGCCGTCGTGAACCAGCGGGATGCGCCCGGTATCGCCGCCCGGTTCGTAACGCTCCTTCAGGATCTGGAGCGCGCGGCCGAACAGATTGTCGCCGACCTGACGAAAGGAGATCTGCCCCTTGCCGATCTCGCTGAACTCGTCGGAACGATAAAACACCTTGCGCGGCCGGTCGGGTTCGAGGGCGAAGAATTCCGCCATTCCCATCGGGATGCCGTCGAGAATGCGCTTGAGCGCGCCGACCGAGGGATTCATCTGGTTGGATTCGATCAGCGAGATCGTCGAGTTGGTCACCCCGGAACGTTTTGCAAGTTCGCGCTGCGATAACTTGTTGCGGCTGCGGACGAAACGGAGCCGTTCGCCGACATCAATGCTCATCGTCGCCCCAGGGGTTGTGCTGTTGCTGTTGAGGGTGTTGCGGATCGGGTGAATAATACCGGTCGGCTGTAGCAAAATCAATGGGTTAAGATATATCAGAAAAGGTCTTGCTGCATTTTCATGAACATGTCCCGATGCGGCGAGCCGCAGAGGGAGTCGCCCGTGACCATTCATCAGATCCCAAACACCGCCAGCCTCGAAGCATTCTGGATGCCGTTTACGGCCAACCGGCAGTTCAAGGCCGAGCCCCGCCTGATCGCATCCGCCGAAGGCATGCACTACACGTCAGTCGATGGCCGCAAGCTGATCGACGCATCGGCTGGATTGTGGTGCGTCAACGCCGGTCACGGCCGGCGCGAGATCGCGGATGCGGTGCATCGCCAGCTTACAACACTGGATTATGCGCCGTCATTCCAGATCGGGCATCCCCTGGCGTTCGATTTCGCCGAAAAGCTGGCGGCGGTCGCGCCTGCCGGGCTGGACCGTATCTTCTTCACCAATTCCGGCTCCGAGTCGGTCGACACCGCGCTCAAGATCGCGCTGGCCTATCATCGCGCGGCCGGTCAGGCGACGCGTACCCGTTTCATCGGCCGCGAGCGCGGTTACCATGGCGTCGGCTTCGGCGGCATGTCGGTCGGCGGCATGGTCAACAACCGCAGGGCGTTCGCCACGCATCTGCCGGGCGTCGATCATCTGCGCCATACCCACGATATCGACCGCAACGCCTTCTCCAGGGGGCAGCCCGCGCACGGCGCGGAGCTCGCCGACGACGTCGAGCGCCTGGTCGCGCTGCATGGCGCTGAAACCATCGCGGCTGTCATCGTCGAGCCGGTCGCCGGTTCGACCGGCGTGCTGATCCCGCCGCAGGGTTATCTGCAGCGCCTGCGCGCGCTGTGCGACAAGCACGGTATCCTGTTGATTTTCGATGAGGTGATCACCGGGTTCGGCCGGCTTGGCGCGCCCTTTGCCACCAACTATTTCGGCGTCACGCCCGATCTCATCACCTCCGCCAAGGGGATCACCAACGGCGTCGTTCCGATGGGCGCGGTGTTTGCGAGCCGCAAAATTCACGATGCGCTGATGACCGGGCCGGCCAGCCAGATCGAGCTGTTCCACGGCTATACCTATTCCGCGCACCCGGTGGCCTGCGCGGCCGGCATCGCGACGCTGGAGATCTACCAGAAAGAGGGGCTGCTGACGCGCGGCGCCGAGCTCACCGACTACTGGCAGGATGCGATGCATTCGCTGCGGTCCTCGCCGAACGTGATCGACGTCCGCGCCATTGGGCTGGTTGCGGGTGTCGAGCTGTCGTCGCGGCCGGATGCAGTGGGAGCACGCGGCTACGACGTCATGGTCGACTGCTTCAACCGCGGCCTCGTGCTTCGCAACTCCGGCGATTCTCTCGCGCTGTCGCCGCCGCTGATTGTCGAGCGCAGCCACATCGACGACATTGCGGCGATCCTCGGCGACGCATTGAAGCGGGTGGCCTGAAGTTTGCAAAGCTCTGGACCGCGGCGGACATTTTCGTAACGGTGGAACGACGGCTGCGGCGGGAGCATAGACGATCGTGAAGGTTCTGGTTCTGGGCGGCGGCGTCATCGGCGTGACATCAGCCTATTATCTTGCCAAGGCCGGACACGAGGTCACCGTGGTCGACCGCCAGGCGGAGCCCGGGCTTGAGACCAGCTTTGCCAATGCCGGCGAGGTGTCGCCCGGCTACGCTTCGCCCTGGGCCGGACCCGGCGTGCCGGTCAAGGCGATCAAGTGGCTGTTGATGAAGCATGGTCCGCTGGTGATCTGGCCCAAGCTTGATCCTGCGATGTGGCTGTGGCTCGCCAAGCTGCTGCGCAACTGCACATCGGCGCGCTACGCGGTCAACAAGAGCCGCATGATTCCGCTTGCCGAATACAGCCGCGACTGCCTGCGCGCGCTGCGCGCGGAGATCGCGATCAAGTATGACGAGCGCAGCCAGGGCACGCTTCAGCTGTTCCGTACCCAGGCCCAGCTCGACGGCACGGCCAGCGATATCGCCGTGCTGGAACAGTATGGCGTGCCGTTCGAGCTGCTCGATCGCGATGGCTGTATCGGTGCGGAGCCTGCGCTGGCCGCCGCAAAGCCTGAAATCGTCGGCGGCCTGCGGCTGCCGCAGGACGAGACCGGTGACTGCCATATGTTCACCCAGGCGCTCGCCGTTCACGCCGAAAAGCTCGGCGTCCAGTTCCGCCTCGGCACCATGATCGAGGGATTGGTCGCCGACGGCTCCCGGATCACCGGCGTCACGACCAGCGCGGGCGTGTTGCGGGCCGACGCCTATGTGATGGCGCTCGGCAGCTGGTCGCCGCGGCTGCTCCGGCCGCTCGGCATTTCGGTGCCGGTCTATCCAATCAAGGGCTACTCTATCACCGTGCCGATTGCCGATCCCGATGCGGCGCCGGTGTCGACGGTGATGGATGAAAGCTACAAGGTGGCGATCACGCGGCTCGGGACACGCATCCGCGTCGGCGGCACCGCCGAAGTGTCAGGCTATTCCGACACGCTGCACCCGGCGCGACGCGCGACGCTCGATCAGTCGCTGACCGACCTGTTTCCGGGCGGCGGCGAACTGGGCAAAGCCACATTCTGGAGCGGGTTGCGGCCGATGACACCAGACGGTCCACCGGTCATCGGCGCGACACGCTATGCCAACCTTCATCTCAATACCGGTCACGGCACGCTCGGCTGGACCATGGCGTGCGGCTCGGGACGCGTGCTGGCGGATCTGCTGTCGGGCCGCAAGCCCGATATCGATGCGGCTGAACTCGCCATCACCCGATATGACCATCGGTTTGGCTGATCCGGGGGGCTGACTCGGAAGCCATGTAGTGCGACGCTGCTGCATTGGGATTCTGTTTTGACGCACGGAGCATCCGCGTGAAGGCCGTCTATACCGAACTGCATCGAAGCCACGACCCGCAATTCTTCCTGGTTCGCGGCGTGGTCAAGCGAACCACCGAGCAACCGGAACGCGCCGACCGGCTGCTGGCGGGGCTCAAGGCCGGCAAGCACGATCTGGTCGATCCGGTCGCGTTCGGGCAGGAACCGCGGGCCAGGGTGCATAGCCCGGAATATCTCGGTTTTCTCGCCGAGGCATGGGACGCCTGGACGGCGCTCGGGGATTCAGGCCCCGAGATGATCGCCAATATACATCCGGTCCGCCATGCCGCGACCTATCCGACCCATATTGTCGGCCGGCTCGGCTGGCATACAGCCGATACGGGCTGTCCGATCGGACCCGGCACCTGGGCGGCGGCTTGCGCTGCGACGGATGTGGCAACGACGGCGGCTCAACTGGTGCTGGACGGCGAGGATGCGGCCTACGCGCTCTGCCGTCCTCCCGGGCATCACGCCTATCGCGACCTCGCCGGCGGCTTTTGCTTCCTCAACAACAGCGCGGTTGCCGCGGCCCATCTGCGCCTGCGGCATGAACGCGTGGCGATCCTCGACGTCGATGTCCATCACGGCAACGGCACGCAGGGTATCTTCTACGAACGGCCTGACATTCTCACGGTATCGATCCATGCCGATCCGGCCAGCTACTATCCGTACGTCTGGGGTTATGCCCATGAGCGCGGCGCAGGGCAGGGGCTTGGCGCCAATCTCAACATTCCTCTGCCGCTCGGCACGGGAGACGATGGTTATATGCAGGCACTCGGCGTTGCGGAGAGGACGATCCGCGCCTTTGCGCCGGGTGCGCTGGTCGTGGCACTGGGTCTCGATGCCTCGGAACAGGATCCGCTCGCGGGCCTCGCCGTGACCACCGACGGCTTCCGCCGCATCGGTGCGGCGATCGCGCAGCTTGGGCTTCCCACGGTTCTCGTCCAGGAAGGCGGATATCTGTCGGATATTCTGGGCACCAACCTGACCGCCACGCTCGCTGGGTTCGAGGCGGGACGCTAGGCGTGTCCTCATAAATCGGGCTTCGTGAGCGCGGCTTGGACCCGTGTCCGCTATCCGGCGTTTCACGGACGCAGACTGGATATCGCCTGAGGTCCGCAAAGGGCCAGAAACGGAAATCCTAGTTCTTCAGTTCGCCTCGTCGCCGGAGAGCTTTGCGGTGCGGACGGTTGGACCCAAATTGCCTAACCGTTCTTTGGTCAATTGATCCAGCAACCAGCAGAAAGCGAAAGCGGTGATCGCGACGGCGAGACCCGGCCTTAAAATTGGCCACTGCCAGCCACCCCTCGGAAATAGGCCGTAAAGGTACAGGAGCGTCGAAATGAATCCCACTCCCGCAATCGTCCCGAGACGCAGCCATTTGCCCGACCGGAGCGTCCAGTCCGCTGTCGCGCAGGCGAGACCTGGCACGAGCAAGTTAGAATACGTCAACAACAGGAAATAGCTGGGCGACTGTAACGCGCCGTTGACTGGATCACCTCCATCCACGACTGCAAACAAAGCGCCCGCTACAAATTCAGCAATAATTGGGATAACCGCAAGACAGAGAACAAAGCGCGTCGTCAGATATCGCCTAGGATAAAACAGTCTGCGATTAGCGGTACTGATTGCCCAGCCAATCAGGTACATGATCACGAGGCAGGCAGGGAAAAGAAAGTACGGTGTGTTCGTCCAACCGTAACGATACATGACTGGAAACAAGTGCAAGATTCCAAAAGTCATTCCCGCTGGCGCCCACGCGAGGGAGCCAAGAACAAATCGTCCCTTCGGGTCATCCGTGAAGTAAGCGAGCGTTATTACCAACGCAGCATACAAAATGTAGGCCACGCTGAGCTTAAGACCACCACTATTCAGCTTCATAGCTAAAAACTCGCAGAATTAGGACACTCACTTCAAGTGCAGGCCGTGCGCCTGCCAAAGTTTCGTCAAATAGGAATTTCTCTTCAAAGTTGAACATAGTCAAATCTTTAACCGCTACCCCAGAGCTGCCGCAAATAATCTCAGCGGAAGTATTGACCGCTTCGGGTCAAAAACGGAGATCGCCGCCCTGCGGCGGGAGTTTAGCTGCCCGAACAGGATGTCCGCTTTGGTCATTTGTGTCGATATCGCAGCACGTCGGCCATTCGGCCCATCTCGGACCTTAAATCGATGTTGCGAACACCGGATCGGCGTATTCGATCTCCCGAACCGGAATCTTGAATCATGAGATATGAACTCACGGACTTTGAGTGGGCTGCCATCAGATCGTTCCTTCCAAACAAGCCGGGCAGCGTGCCGAGGGTTAACGACCAGCGTGTCCTCAAGGACATCTTCCGGATATTGCGGCGAGGCACACCATGGTGCGATCTGCCGGTGGGCTTTGAATCGACTGTCGTCTAACGAGGCTCGGAGATGCCGCTCCGGCGTTGGGGCTGGCCCGACGGGATGCGACAAATTAACCCGTCGGGTCAGATTTCGCTTTTCCCGAAGGGCGAAACACCTTTATGAATTACCCCATCCTGTCCTCTTGGAAGGGGCGTTGGCCATCGTTACCGAACGTTGGGGCAGGAGTTGCGGTGGACGCGGCGGCATCGTGCGCGGAATGGGACGGCAGGGCGGGTAAACTCCGTGAGCGGTTCTGGAACGTGTTGACGAGCGGTGCTGCGGCGTACGGCAAAAGCGTGTGGGCCCGATGCCTGAAACTGGTAGGCGTCAAGTCTTGCGAGGTGCTGCGGCCCGACCGGGCTGACGTGCCGGTTTCCGCGAGGCGACGGAGGCGACAAAGGCCATGAATTCTCCGGGGTGATCGCGCCATAAGCTGTAAGACCATTGCGCAGGGAATGTCGGATGCTCTCCGCTGCCCTGTATGCTCGTGTGCAGCCTTTTTAATACCACTTCGCACACG
>CALROE020000199.1:0-6336 GCA_943369715.1 Bradyrhizobium ivorense | reverse complement strand
CCGGTCTATTCGGTCGCGAGTGTGGGACTGATATGGTTACCAAGTCCCTTCGGGCAATCGGCCGAAGGCTGGGGTGAAGATGAAATCGCGGTCATGGTCAGTGCAGCGATAACGAGTGGAAGCGGAGATATACCCATTCCCACGGGAATTTTTGGTAGTTCAATACCGTAAATCTGCACCCGGAGCGCTTCCGGCGGCGGCAGCCGTTCAGCATCCGGGGCGGCCAGATCGACCACCAGGCCGACGATGGCCTGGGACGCGAAGTCGCAGCGGAAGATCCCGAGCCCCCGGACCTCGATCAGACCGGCCAGTTCCTGCGCTGGCCGTACGACCAATTGCCCGCCGTTTTTTTCCAGGTGCACGCGGTCGTCGCCGACCAGCACGGCCGGAGATATTTGTCCGGCGCGTCCGGCCAGGATCAGATCGAACGCCAGCCGCGACTTGCCGGAGCCCGAGGGCCCGCGGATCAGCACCGCCCGGTCGCCCACCAGTACGGCTGAGGCATGCACGCTGGCGGTGCCCGCGCCCGTCATGGCGCGGGCAGCCGGACCACGAAGCGCGCGCCCGCGATGGTCGGTTCGCCCTCGGCGTTGACGGCGCCTACGCGATTCTCAGCCCAGATCCGCCCGCCATGGGCCTCGATGATCTGTTTGGAGATCGACAGTCCCAGCCCGGAATTCTGCCCAAAGCCCTGGTGCGGCCGGTCGGTGTAGAAGCGCTCGAAGATGCGCTCCAGCGCGTCCTCGCGAATTCCCGGCCCGTCGTCATCGACCACGATTTCAATTTCGTTCTTCACGCGGCGGCACACGATGCGCAGCTTGCCGCCGGGTTCGGAAAACGACTGGGCATTGGAGAGCAGGTTGGAGATCACCTGTCCGAGCCGCGAATCATGGCCGGGCACCGAGAACGTGTCGGTGGGGCCGCGGCCCTCGAAACGGACTTCCACCGCAACGTTGTTGCCGCGCCTTGTTTCATTCGCCACCGTTACCAGCGCGTTCAACAGGCGGCGAAGATCGACCAACGTCATGTCCTGGCGCTGCAGTTCGGCATCGAGCCGGCTGGCGTCGGAGATATCAGAGATCAGCCGGTCGAGCCGCTTGACGTCGTGCTCGATGACGGCGAGCAGCCGCGAACGGCTGTTCTCGTTGCGCGCCAGCGGCAGCGTTTCGACCGCCGAGCGCAGCGACGTCAGCGGATTCTTCAATTCATGGGCGACGTCGGCGGCGAAGGTCTCGATCGCCTCGATCCGGCTGTAGAGCGCGTTCGTCATGTCGCGCAGCGCGCCGGAGAGATGGCCGATCTCGTCGCGGCGGCGGGTGAAATCGGGAATTTCGACACGGGTCCGGATGCGGCGGCGGACCCGCTCGGCGCTGTCGGCGAGCCTCCGCACCGGGCCTGCGATGGTGCTCGCCAGCAGCAGCGAAAGGGCGATCATCACGACAGCCGCGACGGCGAAGATCTTCAGGATGGCGAGCCGCTCCGCGGTCACCATCTGGTCGATGTCGCCGCCTTGCGTCGACAGCAGCAACGCGCCGTTCACCGCGCGAAAATGCTGCACCGGCACCGCCACCGAGACGATGACTTCGCCGCGGTCGTTGATCCGCACCATCGAGCCTTTGACGCCGGTCAGCGCGCGGGCGACTTCGTTGTAGCCCTTGCCGTTCTCCGGGCCGAGCTCACGATAGAGCGGCAGGTCGCCGCGGTTGAGCCAGGTTCGGATCGCGATCATGGTTCGCTCGGCAATGCCGGGCTTTTCGGCCGAGGGCGGCGCCAGTTCGAATCGCATGACGTCGCCGCGGCCGTACAGGCTGCGGCTGTCGAGGATCAGCACGCCGTCGCGGTCGTAGATGCGGGCGCGCGTCTTGGTCGGGGAAACCAGGCCGCGCAGCACCGGCGCGACGCGCTCCGGATTGATCGAGAAATCCAGCCCCGACAAGGCGTCGTCGGACGGCCCATAGGTTTCCCCGGGCTTCAGGTCGAGCAGACGGTCCGGGTCGATGGTGAGCGCGTGGCTTTCCGTGGTGCCGGTCGCGGCGATCGCGCGCGCGATCACCTCGCCGGTCGACAGCAGGTTTTCGGCGCGGGCGTCGATCAGGCCGGCGCGGAATTGCGAGAGATAGAGAATGCTCGCCACCAGCGCGATCAGGCCCGCGAGATTCAGCGAGACGATGCGGCGGGTGAGGCTGGAGAAGGAGAGCGCGAAGAAAAACTGGCCGGTGCGGCGCAGCCAGTCGAGCGGGCGTTGCCAGCCCCGCGCCGGCGGGCTTTCGACGGCGCCGCTGTCCAGCGCCGGCGAGGTGTCCTCGGCATTCAGGTTGGGATCAGGCTGCGTTCGATCAAGCAATGGCCAACACTGCCGGTTGTTTCGAGGGCGTCTTGCGTTGCGCGCATCCTAGCCGATCCGGGCGGCGGCGTCAGTTGACAAACGCGCGCCGCGCACCTCGAAAATCAGGTTTCCTTGAAGCGGTAGCCGACGCCGTAGAGGGTTTCGATCATCTCGAAATCGTCGTCCACCACCTTGAACTTCTTGCGCAGCCGTTTGATGTGGCTGTCGATGGTGCGATCGTCGACATAGACCTGGTCGTCATAGGCCGCGTCCATCAGCGCGTTGCGGCTCTTGACCACGCCGGGGCGCGTCGCCAGCGCCTGCAGGATCAGGAACTCGGTCACCGTCAAGGTCACCGGCTCGCCCTTCCAGGTGCAGGTGTGGCGCTCCGGATCCATCCGCAGCAGGCCGCGGTCCAGCGCCTTGGCGTCGGTCTCCTTCGGCGCGGCGGTCGGATCCTTCGGCGCGGCGCGGCGCAGCACGGCCTTGACGCGCTCGACCAGCAGGCGCTGCGAGAACGGTTTGCGGATGAAATCGTCGGCGCCCATCTTGAGGCCGAACAATTCGTCGATTTCCTCATCCTTGGAGGTGAGGAAGATCACCGGCAGGTCGGACTTTTGCCGCAGCCGCCGCAATGTTTCCATGCCGTCCATGCGCGGCATCTTGATATCGAGGATCGCCAGGTCCGGCGGACTGGTGCGAAAGCCGTCGAGCGCGGACGCACCATCCGTGTAGGTCATGATGCGATAGCCTTCGGCTTCGAGCGCGATCGAGACGGATGTGAGAATGTTGCGGTCGTCATCGACCAAGGCGATTGTGGGCATGAGCCTGCTTTCAGAAGTAGTGTGGCTGGAACGGCGAGCAATCCAGCGATGCGCCGCCTAAATGGCTTCGTACGCGGTCAACGAGCAATGCAAGCTGGGCTGAAGTGTGACCGAGTTCCGCAAAACGCCTTAAGCTACCTGGGGTTCCAGCTATATAGATACTCGTTTAACCGGGAAAAGGTCCTGATAGCAATGAGATGTCTGGATATGATCGATGCAGCCCACCCCTGATTTCGATGCTGGCCGGCTGACCCGGTCGCTGCTCCGGCGCAGCCGGCAAGGAGCTTTGGCGACCTTGATGGCGGGAACCGGCGATCCCTATTGCTCGCTGGTGAACCTCGCCAGCCATCCCGACGGCTCGCCAATCCTGCTGATTTCGCGGCTGGCGCTGCACACAAGGAACATCCTCGGCGATGCCAGGGTCTCGCTGATGCTGGACGAGCGGGCCGAGGGCGACCCGCTGGAGGGTGCCCGGATCATGCTGGCGGGCCCCGCCGAGGAGGCCGGGGCCGATCAGCTGGAAATATTGCGCCGGCGCTACCTCAGCGCCCATCCCTCTGCGGAAGCCTTTGTAAATTTTAAGGATTTTTCGTTCTTTCGAATCCGGCCGGCAGGCGCGCATCTGGTGGCGGGATTCGGGCGGATCGTGGACCTGAAGCCCAAGCAGTTCCTGACCGATATTTCCGATGCCGGCGAGCTGCTGGAGGCCGAACAGGGGGCTGTCGAGCACATGAACGCCGACCATCGCGACGCCCTCACCCTCTATGCGACCAGACTTCTGGGCGCCGAGGCCGCCGACTGGAGCTGCACCGGCTGCGACCCGGACGGGTTGGATCTGCAGGCCGGCACAACGACACTGCGGCTGGATTTTCCGGAACGGGTCACCACCGGGACGGAGTTGCGCTGGATGCTGGTCAGGTTGGCGGGCGAGGCGCGCTCCAAGGGATAGCGAGTCGTCGCTGCGATTATGCATTCAGCGATCGCTTGCGATCGACTGGCTGGCGCTCATCGCGAGCGTTTTCATTGCAGCGTCGTCGCATTGGAAATTTCCGATTGTGCGTCGCAATAAAAAACTCTTCCCGACCGGTCGCGACTGTGATCACGGCGGATGGTCGCGCTGTCATGGCCCCGGAATGCGACAATACGCGGCAAGCGTTGAGCCGTATCAACGACCCGGCCTTGGAATAAACCAAATACTGCGGGATCGGCTTGGCAAGTCCGGCGTTCCTCAGTATTAGGTCGCCGGACCGAGGCCGTAAGGCTATATTGAAGGTCACCGCGATAGGGGCGCGTCTGGCGGCATTCGCGCGACCGAGATACGCGGATTCCAGGAGGATTCTTCAGTGCAAGAGACGGGTATACGCAACGGTGCCTTCGGCGCCGACAAATTCGGCTTAAAAAATCTCAAGCAGGTGCACTGGAATCTGGGCGCGCCGCAACTCTATCAATACTCGCTGGCCGCGGGCGAGGCAGTGTTGTCGGCCGACGGCGCGTTGTGCGCCGATACCGGTGAGTTCACCGGCCGCAGCCCGAAGGACAAGTTCACGGTTCGCGACGCCTCGACCGAGAAGATGTGGTGGGCCGGCAACCAGTCGATCACCCCGGAGCAGTTCGAGACGCTGTACCAGGACTTCCTCAAGCACGCCGAAGGCAAGACGCTGTTCGCGCAGGATCTCTATGGCGGCGCCGATCCGGCGTTTCAGATCAAGACCCGGGTGTTCACCGAACTCGCTTGGCACTCGCTGTTCATCCGCACGCTGTTGATCCGGCCCGAGGCCGTGGTGCTTCCGCATTTCGTGCCCGAACTGACCATCATCGACATCCCGAGCTTCCGCGCCGATCCCAAACGTCACGGCGTGCGCTCCGAGAACGTTGTCGCGATTGATTTCGCCCGCAAGATCGTCCTGATCGGCGGGTCTTATTATGCCGGCGAAATGAAAAAGAGCGTGTTCACCACGCTGAACTATTATCTGCCCGCCAAGGGCGTGATGCCGATGCACTGCTCGGCCAATGTCGGACCCAACGGCGACAGCGCCATCTTCTTCGGCCTCTCCGGAACGGGAAAGACCACGCTGTCGGCCGACCCGAAGCGCACGCTGATCGGCGACGACGAGCACGGCTGGGGCAATGACGGCGTCTTCAATTTCGAAGGCGGCTGCTATGCCAAATGCATCAAGCTGTCGAAGGAAGCCGAGCCGGAGATCCATGCCGCCAGCAAGCGCTTCGGCGCGGTGCTGGAAAACGTGGTGCTCGACGAAGACACGCGGGTGCCGGATTTCGACGATGGTTCGAAGACCGAAAACACCCGCTCGGCCTATCCGCTCGACTTCATTCCCAACGCTTCGCGCACCGGCCGCGCCGGCCACCCGAAGAACGTGGTGATGCTGGCGGCCGATGCGTTCGGCGTCTTGCCGCCGATCGCCAAGCTGACGCCGGCACAGGCGATGTACCACTTCCTGTCCGGCTACACCGCCAAGGTGGCCGGCACCGAGCGCGGCCTCGGCAATGAGCCGCAGCCGGAATTCTCCACCTGCTTCGGTTCGCCGTTCCTGCCGCTCGACCCCTCGGTCTACGGCAACATGCTGCGCGAGCTGATCGCGAAGCACAATGTCGATTGCTGGCTGGTCAATACCGGCTGGACCGGGGGCAAATACGGCACCGGCTCCAGGATGCCGATCAAGGTGACCCGGGCGCTGCTGACTGCCGCTCTCGACGGCTCCCTGCGCAATGTCGAATTCCGCACCGACAAATATTTCGGCTTCGCGGTACCGACCGCGCTGCCCGGCGTGCCGAGCGAGATCCTCGATCCCGTCAACACCTGGAAGGACAAGGCCGAGTTCGACAAGACCGCGCGCGCCCTGGTCGGCATGTTCCAGAAGAACTTTGCCAAGTTCGAAGCCCAGGTCGACGCCGACGTCCGCGCCGCCGCGCCGGACCTCAAGCTCGCTGCGGAGTGATCGGAAGGGTCATTCCGGGGCGCTCGTGAAACGAGCGAACCCGGAATCTCGATCTGCAATCTCTGGATTCCGGATCGCTCCGAAGACGGAGCGTCCGGAATGACGAACAAGGGGCGGCTCAACGAGCCGCTCCTTTTTTGACTTCACGTATTATCCGGAAACACCGCATTGCTCGGCGTCGGACGGTCGGTGATCTGCAGGCCGAACAGGCTGCCGATCAGTTCGACCG
>CALROE020000198.1:0-6350 GCA_943369715.1 Bradyrhizobium ivorense | reverse complement strand
GACAGCCGCATGGTGATGATTTGCGATTTCGACGCCGCGCGCGACTTCACCCGCCACAGGCCACCGTTGAACAGGCCCTTCTTGCGGTTGTTGCGCAGGCACACCAGCTTGTCGCCGGCCACCGGCAAGGGATCCTCGATGTTCTGCTTTTGCCGCACCCGCATGTTGTAGGCGCGGCGCGTGTTGTTGCGCCCGACCAGCACCTGGTCGGCCTGCATCACCCTGTCGGGATCGAGTTCGTCGCGCGACACCACCTGGCTTTCGCCGTAGCGGCCGATGTCGAGGTCGCGGCCCTCGCGCACATCCATCGACATCCGGATGATCGGATCGTCCTGGGCCTGGCGATGCACCTCGGTCAGCATCACGTCGGGCTCGCTGTCAGTGAAGAAGCCGCCGCCCTGGATCGGCGGCAGCTGGGCGGGGTCGCCGAGCACCAGCAGCGGACATTCAAACGACATCAGGTCGCGGCCGAGCTCGGCGTCCACCATCGAGCATTCGTCGATCACGATCAGCTTTGCCTTGGAGGCCGGCGCGTCGTCCCAGAGTTCAAAACTCGGCTGCTCGACGCCGGATTCCTTCGCGCGGTAGATCAGCGAGTGGATGGTGGAGGCGTTGTCGCAACCCTTGTTGCGCATCACCAGGGCGGCCTTGCCGGTGAAGGCCGCGAATTTCACCCCGCCGTCGACGCCTTCGGCGATATGCCGCGCCAGCGTGGTCTTGCCGGTGCCGGCATAGCCGAACAGCCGGAACACCGGCGGCGTGCCGTTCCTGCCGGGCTTGGCCTTGAGCCAGTCGGCAACGGCCTTCAGCGCGGCGTCCTGATGGGGCGTAAAGGTGGGCATGGGAGCTCGAATGGGGGCGGTCGCACGGCAATCGGCCGCGACTCACCCCTCCCAAGCTAACCATTCGAGCCGTCAGCGCAAGCCGCCGGCCCGGGCGGCGCTATTGCCAGCCCGGGACGCCCTTCATGTCGGGCAGCTGGTGGGCGATGCCCTTGTGGCAGTCGATGCAGGTCTTTTCGCTGGTGAACAGGAAGCGCTGATGCGCCACCGAGGCGCGCGGCGACTGTTTTGTAATATCCATCGACTCCGAGCTGTGGCAGTTGCGGCATTCCAGGGAATCATTGGCCTTGAGGCGCGCCCATTCGTGCAGCGCCAGTTCGAGCCGGTGGTCCTTGAATTTCTCGCGGGTGTTAATGGTGCCGAACAGATGGCCCCAGACTTCCTTGGAAGCCTGCATCTTGCGCGCGATCTTGTCGGTCCAGTTGTGCGGGACGTGGCAGTCCGGACAGCTGGCGCGGACACCGGAACGGTTGGAGAAATGCGCGGTGCTCTTCAGCTCGGCAAACACGTTATCCTTCATCTCGTGACAGCCGGTGCAGAACTTTTCGGTGTTGGTGATTTCCAGCGCGGTGTTGAAGCCGCCCCAGAAAATCACGCCGGCGACGAAGCCGGCGAACACCAGCGCGCCGAGGCCGAACACCGAACTCGGCCGGCGCAGCACATACCACAATTCGACGATGAAATTCCAGAGACGTGCCAGCCAGGATCGGCGCGGCGCGGCCGGATCGACCGCGCTCATCGGCGTCCTCCCGGCGTCGCGCGGCTGATCAGGGTGTCGATGTCGACGAAGTCATTGGCGATCGGCGCCTTCACCACGTTCTGCGGCACGTGGCAGGAGGTGCAGAAGAACCGGCGCGGCGACACCGAGGAGAGGAACTGGCCGTCGCGATCCATGAAGTGGGTGATCGAGACCATCGGAGCCTGTGACTCGCCGGTGCGGGCGCGGGCATGACAGGACAGGCATTTGTTGCCGTTGATGTCGATCTGGTAGCCCTCGACCGAATGCGGAATGACCGGCGGCTGCTCCGGATAGTTCCGCACCTCCTTCTCAGAGGTGTTGCGCATCGGCGTCATCGGCGGGGCGGGCCCCTCCTCGTTGAGCGGGGTCGGGCCGCGCAGGCCAGAATTGAGCGACTGCGCCAGCAGCGAACTCGAGCCGGCCGCAAGCGCGATCGTCAGCAGGAGAACAAAGGGTTTTCCGATCATGTCGTGCTCACCTTTTCGATGCGCACCGCGCATTTCTTGAAATCGGTCTGCAGCGAAATCGGATCGGTGGCGTCCAGCGTCACCTTGTTGATCAGCTGCGCCTCGTCGAACCACGGCACATACACCAGGCCGCGCGGCGTCTTGTTGCGGCCGCGGGTCTCGACCCGGGTGCGAATGAAGCCGCGGCGCGACTGCACCTTGATCTCATCGCCGCGCCGCAGCTTGAGCTCGGTGGCGTCGTCGGGATGCATGAAGCACACGGCCTCGGGGAACGCCTTGTAGAGCTCGGGGACGCGCCGCGTCATGGTGCCGGAATGCCAGTGCTCCAGCACGCGACCGGTCGAGAGCCAGAACGGATACTCGCTGTCGGGGGATTCGGCGGCCGGTTCGAACGGCAGGGCGAAAATCCGCGCCTTGCCGTCCGGGAAGCCGTAGAACTGCACGCCGGCCCCGGCCTTCACATAGGGGTCCATGCCCTCGCGAAAACGCCATTTGGTTTCCTGGCCGTTGACGACGGGCCAGCGCAGCCCGCGCTCGCGATGATAGGTCTCGAACGGCGCAAGGTCGTGGGCATGGCCGCGGCCGAAAGCTGCATATTCCTCGAACAGCCCCTTGTGGACGTAGAAGCCGAACGCCTTCGACTCGTCGTTGCCGTAGCCGGCCTCGATGTCGGACAGCGGGAACTTGTCGACCTGACCGTTCTTGAACAGCACGTCGAACAGCGTCTTGCCGCGGTATTCCGGCTTCTTGGCGATCAGCTCTTCCGGCCAGACTTCCTCGATCTTGAAACGTTTGGAGAATTCCATCACCTGCCACAGGTCGGAGCGCGATTCGCCTGGAGCGGTGACCATCTGGTGCCAGAACTGGGTGCGCCGCTCGGCATTGCCGTAGGCGCCTTCCTTTTCCACCCACATCGCGGTGGGCAGGATCAGGTCGGCGGCGAGCGCCGTTACCGAGGGATAGGCGTCGGACACCACGATGAAGTTTTCCGGGTTGCGGTATCCCGGATAGGTTTCTTCGTTGGCGTTGGGCGCGGCCTGCAGGTTGTTGTTGACCTGGATCCAGAACGCGTTGAGCAGCCCGTCCTTCAGCATCCGGCTCTGCAGCACGGCGTGATAGCCCGGCTTGTCGGGAATGGTGCCCTCGGGCAGTTTCCAGATCTTCTCGGAGATGTCGCGATGCGCCTTGTTGGTCACCACCATGTCGGCGGGCAGGCGATGCGAGAAGGTGCCGACCTCGCGCGCGGTGCCGCAGGCCGAGGGCTGGCCGGTCAGCGAGAACGGGCTGTTGCCGGGCTCGGAGATTTTCCCCGTCAGCAAATGGATGTTGTAGACGAGGTTGTTGCACCAGACGCCGCGGGTGTGCTGGTTGAAACCCATGGTCCAGAAACTGGTGACCTTGATCTTGGGGTCGGCGTAGAGTTCGGCCAGCGCCGTGAGCTGGTTCATCGGCACGCCCGACATCTCCGCCGCCTTCTCCAGCGTGTAGTCGGCGACGAATTTGGCGTAGTCCTCGAAACTCATATCGGTCGAATCGTTGGCTTTCGCCGCACCCGTCGCTTTCTTCTGCAGCGGATGTTCGGGGCGAAGGCCGTAACCGATGTCGGTCTGGCCGCGCTTGAACATGGTGTGCGCGGCGACGAACTCCTTGTTGACCCGGCCGGTCTTGATGATGTGGTTGGCGATGGCGTTGAGGATGTAGAGGTCGGTCTGCGGCTTGAAGATCATGCCGATGTCGGCGAGGTCGAACGAGCGGTGCTCGAAGGTCGACAGCACGGCGACGCGGACATGCGCGGCCGAGAGCCTGCGATCGGTTACCCGGGTCCACAGGATCGGGTGCATCTCGGCCATGTTCGAGCCCCACAGCACGAACGCATCCGCCGATTCGATGTCGTCGTAGCAGCCCATCGGCTCGTCGATGCCGAAGGTGCGCATCATGCCGGCCACCGCGGAGGCCATGCAGTGCCGCGCATTGGGATCGATGTTGTTGGAGCGGAAGCCGGCCTTGAACAGCTTGACGGCGGCATAGCCTTCCCAGATCGTCCATTGCCCGGAACCGAACATGCCGACCCCGCTGGGGCCGCGCTTCTTCAGCGCCGCCTTGTATTTCTCCGCCATGATGTCGAAGGCTTCATCCCACGACACCGGCGTGAACTCGCCGTTCTTGTCGTATTTGCCGCCGGTCTTGCGCAGCATCGGCCTGGTGAGACGGTCGTGGCCGTACATGATCTTGGAAAGGAAATAGCCTTTCACGCAGTTGAGCCCGCGGTTGACCTCGGATTTGATGTCGCCGTGGGTCGCGACCACGCGGTTGTCCTTGGTTGCCACCATGACGCTGCAGCCGGTGCCGCAGAACCGGCACGCCGCCTTGTCCCATTTCAGCTCGCTGGTGGCGCGGTCGGTGATGACGTTGGCCGCCAGCGCCGGCGTGGTCATGCCGCCCGCCAGCGCCGCCATCGCGGCGGCCTCCAGCTTCAGAACCTGGCGGCGGTCGAGCTTCGGTGCGGTCATGGCAATTCTCCCGACGTGGTGTCAGCTGGCGTCGATGGCGTGAAAGACGAGCGAGGCGGTATAGACGTCGGGCAGCAGCGCGATGGTATTGAGCGTCGATCCGAGCGCGCCGGCATCGGCCGCGTCGACCACGACGACCAGCTTGCCCTTGGGATCGCGGCCGTAGATCTCGCAGCCGGCCAGCGCCACGATAGCGGCTTCCACCTCGACGAGGCGTTCCGGCCGCGCCTGCACCAGGATGCTGGCGATCTCGCCGCCGGGCGGCGCGACCACCTGGTCGGCATTGAGCAGACGGCCCGTGATGAGGGCACGACGATCGATTGCGCTGTGAAGTCTGGCCACGAGGTTTTCCTTGAAAGGGGTTGTCAGCGCGCGGGAGGGCCGGGGGGGCCGGCCAGCATCTGGTAGACCCAGACCGCGAGCCCGTAGCTGCCGACGGTGGCGACCGCGGCGGCCGGCATCAGTACCGCCGTCAGGAACAGAAACGCAAAGATTTCCATGCGCCTGCGGCGCGGCCGTCCACCCGTGTCGTGGCCAGTAGCCGACATGTTACGTCTCGCTAAAAATGTAATGATCAGCGGCATCAGGGCCGCTACCTAGTCATCAATCTTGGGCTTCGAATCGAATCGTGCCTTGATTTAGATCAATTCTAGCATGGGCTCGGTGCCTTCGTCCGCGACCTAACGTCCCTACCAACAGGCTCTTCCGCCGCACGGAATTGGCTTGGCGGTGGACTCGGCACCCGCGGCTATTACAATACCGTCAACAACAAGCCGGCCGCGGGAGAAACGTCATGAAGTTCGGCATCTTTTACGAGCTGCAATTGCCCCGTCCATGGCAGGCCGGCGACGAACTCAAGCTCTACCAGGATGCGCTGACCCAGCTGGAGACCGCCGACCGGCTCGGCTACGACCATGCCTGGGTGGTCGAGCATCATTTCCTGGAAGAATATTCGCATTCGCCGTCGCCGGAATCGTTTCTCGCCGCGGCCTCGCAGCGCACCAGGAACATCCGGCTCGGCCACGGTATCTTCCAGCTCACCACCAATCATCCGGCCCGCGTCGCCGAGCGCGTCGCGGTGCTCGATCTGCTCAGCAACGGCCGCTGCGAATTCGGCATGGGCGAAAGCGCCTCGATCACCGAGCTGACGCCGTTCGGCCGCGACATGGAAACCAAGAAGGAAGTGTTCGAGGAGGCCGTGGCCGCCATCTTCCCGATGTTTCGGGACGGCGGCAGCGAGCATCACGGCAAGTATTTCGACATTCCGCTGCGCAACGTGGTGCCGAAGCCGGTGCAGAAGCCGCATCCGCCGCTGTGGATGGCGTGTTCGCAATTGCCGACCATCGAACGCGCCGGCCAGCACGGCTTTGGCGCGCTCGGTTTTCAGTTCGTCAGCGCCGATGCCGCGCATGCCTGGGTGCACGCCTATTACAACGCCATCACGAAACGGCTGAAGAAGCTGGCGGATTACGAGATCAACCCGAACATGGCGCTGGTGTCGTTCTTCATGTGCGCCAAGACCGACGAGGAGGCCCGCGCGCGGGCGGACGGCGCCACCTTCTTCCAGTTCGCGCTGCGCTTCTACGGCGCCTCGCAGAACCGGCAGCGGCCCGATCCCGGCACCGTCAACATGTGGGACGAATACAACAAGTGGAAGCGTGACAATCCGGAGGCCCAGGAGGCGGCGCTGCGCGGTGGCCTGATCGGCTCGCCGGAAACCATCCGCAAGAAGCTGCGCCGGTTCCGCTCCTCGCACATCGATCAGGTGATCCTGCTCAACCAGGCCGGCAAG
>CALROE020000197.1:0-6378 GCA_943369715.1 Bradyrhizobium ivorense | reverse complement strand
AACGCGCGCCATCGGTCTTGGCTCCGGCCAGCGCGAAGAACAGGTCTCCCGGCTTGACCGCGCGGCTGTCCATCGCCAGCCCCGACACCTCGGTCGCACCCGCGACCACGACCGTCCCGGCCTGCGGGGCAAGCGTGGCGTCATCGCTGAAGAGGTCGCGAAGTCTCATTATCATCCAGTCCGGCCGGCGCGCGCGCCGCTTGTCGATCTGAAGTTTTCAAGGGAATTCGCGATAACCACTTTAGGGAACTTCGAATCGGGCGGCAATGTAACGAGCCTTACTGGCTTCCCCTGGATGCCGCAAGAATAAGGCGGTCGGACGGCGGCAGGTCGAACCGCGGCTCGACCCCCAGAAGCGGGCCGATGCGGGCGATCACCTTGCCGCCGGTGGGCACCGCGTTCCAGCCCGAGGTGATGAAGCCGTGGGTTTCCGGCAGCGGCTTCGGCTCGTCCAGCATGATCAGGATCTGGTACTGCGGATTGTCGGCCGGCATGATCGCGGTGAACGAGTTCAGCACCTGCTTCTTGGAATAGCGCCCGTTGACGACCTTTTCCGAGGTGCCGGTCTTGCCGCCGACATAATAGCCCTTCACGTCGGCCTTCTTGGCGGTTCCGATCTCGGCGTTGAGCCGCATCAGGTAGCGCATCTTGTCCGAGGTCTCGGTCCTGACCACTTTCTTCGCCATCGCCCTGGCTTCCTCTTCCGTCCGCTTGAGGAATGTCGGCGGGATCAGGTAGCCGCCGTTGATGACGGCGTTGATGCCCATCACCGCCTGCAGCGGCGCCACCGAAAGCCCGTGACCGAAGGCGATGGTGATGGTGTTGAGTTCGCCCCAGCGCCTCGGCACGATCGGCGAGGTGCTCTCGGGCAGTTCGGTGCGCAGCCGGTCGAGTTGACCGAGCTTGCGCAGGAACGCCTTGTGCGCCTCGACGCCCTGCGACAGCGCCACCCGCGCCGCGCCGACGTTGGACGAGAAGGTGAAGACTTCCGACAGCGTGATGGAACGGCCCAGCGGGTGGGTGTCGTGAATGGCGAATTTGCCGTAATGCAGCGCGCCGCGGGCGTCGAACAGGGTGTTGAGATTGGCCTTGCCGGAATCCAGCGCCATCGCCAGCGTCAGCGCCTTGAAGGTCGAGCCCATCTCGTAGACGCCGGTGGTCAGGCGGTTGATCCGATCAGGATCGTGCGCCTCCTTCGGATTGTTCGGATCGAAGTCCGGTAGCGACACCATGGCGACGATCTCGCCGGTCTTGACGTTGGAGACGAGGCCGGAGGCCGCCTTGGCCTTGTATTTGTCCTTGGCCTTGAGCAGTTCGTCGCGCAGCGCATGCTCGACGCGCAGATCGATCGACAACTCGACCGGCCGTTGCAGTCGGTCAGTCGCAAAGCCGGCGCGGTGCAGATCGGCCAGACCGTTATTGTCGAGCCATTTCTCCATCCCGGCGATGCCCTGGTTGTCGATATTGACCAGGCCGATCAGATGCGCGACTTCGGCGCCGGTGGGATAGACCCGCTTGTTCTCGCGCAGGAAGCCGATGCCGGGAATGCCGAGGCGGTGAATGTCATGCTGCTGCTTCGGGGTGATTTCACGCTTCAGCCAGACGAACCCCTTCTTCGACGCCAGCCGTTGACGCACTTCGCCGGTGTCGAGATCCGGCAGCGTGGCGGTGAGAAGCTCGATCGCCTCGTCCTTGTCGATGATCCGGCGCGGCTCGCCGAACAGGCTTGGCGACTTGACGTCGGTGGCGAGCACCACGCCATTGCGGTCGACGATGTCGGGGCGGGCGGTGGCGATGCGGTCCTGCGACGCGGTGCGGCGCGCGGCGTGACTGTCGGCGCCGATCGCGAACATCACGAGCCGGCCACCGATCACAGCGTAGATCGCCGCGAAGGCCAGGATGGCAAACCCGACGCGGGCGCGGGCCTTCGCCGAGCGGTCAACGTTGCGCCCGTACAGCAGGCTGCGGATCAGTCGCTGCCGCCACGGTTCGGTGGGTCTCGCGGTCTTCGTCGCCTGCTCGGTCATCGCTGATCCCCCGGCGCCGGCACCGAGCCTGTGACGGTAGTGGCATCGACCGCGGCATCGATGGTCTCGAGCATCGCGCCGATCGGATCGGGATCGCCCGGCTTGAAGAAGCGCGGCGGCCGCTCGGGCAGGTTCTTCATCGAATCATATTGCGTGGCGACCAGCGGCTTCAGCGGCAGATGGCGGTCGGCGAGGCCCTGCAGCCGCTCCGGCGCATCGAGTCTGGCCCATTCCGCGCGCAGGCCGGCGATGGCTTCGCGCTGCTCGCGAATTTCCGCGTGCAGCCGCAGCACGCGCTCGGTACGCGACGTGGATTCCATCTTGATGCGGTAGACATAGGCGGCAGCGAACACCAGGGCGGCGATCACGAAGAGATGGATGATGCGCATGGTCAGCCTCCCCTCATCACGTCGTCGAGAACGGGCCATGCCGGCAACGCCGCGGCGGCACGCGCCGCCGCTTCGGTGCGTTCGGCCGCGCGCAGCTTGGCCGACCGCGCGCGCGGGTTGGCGGAGACCTCGTCGCCCCCGGCCGTGACCGGGCGTTTTGTCAGAATGACAAAGCTCGGCGCGGCCTGGTTCATCTCCGGCAGATGCCGCGAGCCGCCGCCGGCTTTGCCGCGTTCGACCAGGAAATTCTTGACGATGCGGTCTTCCAGCGAATGAAACGACACCACCACCAGCCGGCCGCCCGGCTTCAGCACGCGCTCGGCGGCCGCCAGCGCCAGATACAGCTCGTCGAGTTCCGCGTTGACGAAAATCCGCAAGGCCTGGAACGTGCGGGTCGCCGGATGAATTTCACCCGGCTTCGGCCATACCACCTTGGAGACGATGTCGGCCAGCGCCCTGGTGGTTTCGATCGGCGCTTCCTTGCGGGCGGCGACAATGGCCTTGGCGACGGGGCGCGAATAGCGCTCCTCGCCGAAGATATAGATGATGTTGGCGAGATCGGCCTCGGAGGCGACCGCGATGACGTCGGCCGCGGTCGGGCCGTCATGGCCCATCCGCATGTCGAGCGGGCCGTCCTGGCGAAACGAGAAGCCGCGCTCGGCCTGGTCGAGCTGCATCGAGGAGACGCCGACGTCCATCACCACGCCATCGACCAGGGACAGGCCCTGCGCGGCGCAGATCTCCGCGAGATGGGAGAAGCGGTCTTCCACCAGCGTGAGCCGGCCAGCCGACTGCTCCACCAGATCGAACCCGGCCGAAATGGCCGTGCGGTCGCGGTCGATGCCGATGACCCGGGTTCCCTCGATATCGAGGATGGCGCGGCTGTAGCCGCCGGCCCCGAAGGTGGCGTCAACATAGGTTCCGCCGTCCCGGGGACGAAGCAGCTCGATCGCCTCGCGGCCGAGTACGGGGACATGACGCTGGCCAGCCGGATTCATGCCCCGGCTCCGGGCGCGGTCCGGGGTAACTTGCCAAAACTGGACGCGAACGGCCCCATTGCGCCTCAAATGTCTGCACTTCGCCTGGCTGTTCCGGCAGAAAAGCACCGTTCGAACCGAAAGCCCCGGCAAGGCACGATTGCCGATCCCGCGTGAACCCGACCGCAAACCCCGAGTTCCCGATGGAATTTGCTGGGCTGCCATGGGATCTCAAGTGCCGGGATTTCGAGCGTCAATTGCGGCCTCGGCCGTCCCCAAAACCGGTTCGGCTCTTCACCACTCAGTAACGTCAGTTAGCGTTAAGAAAGCGTTGATGGATTTGGGTGGATTTCGGTCTCAACCGGGCCCGCGGCCGGCCCCTGCGCCAAGCCCGCGCAATCCTGCCGATCGGGCGGCGTCAGGTGAGGCTTCCCGCACACACCCGGCCAAAATGCGAAGCGGCGGCCGGCTCGCGCATTGCGCCGGCGACATCGTAAAGGAATAGTGAACGAGGTTCGCCTCGAAGGCGCACCATTGCCGTTCTCCTGCCCGGATTGACCTGCCCTATGTCGCTCGGTTCGTTCGCATCCAACGGGATTGATTCGAAGCGTCGCGCCGTCCCGCTCCCGAGGACCAACGCGGACATGAAGACCTTTGCCCCGGATTCCTCGATCGCTTCCGACGTCATCCCGTCGGTGAATTACGGCGACCGGAACAAGGGCCGGCTGCCCGACATGATCGTGCTGCACTACACCGGCATGCCTGACGTCGAAGGCGCCATCGCGCAGCTGTGCACCGCGGGCACCGACGTTTCGGCGCATTACATCGTGCTGGAAGACGGCCGCATCGTGCAGTGCGTGCCGGAGGCCAAGCGCGCCTGGCATGCCGGCGTGGCGGTCTGGGCCGGCGAGGAAGACATCAACTCCTGTTCGATCGGCGTCGAGATCGTCAATCGCGGCCATGACTGGGGCTATCCGGACTATCCGCTGCGCCAGATCGCCGCCGTGATCGCGCTGTGCCGCGGCATCATGCTGCGCCGCCAGGTGCCGTCGCACCGCGTACTCGCCCATTCCGATGTCGCTCCGGCCCGCAAGAAGGACCCCGGCGAGAAATTTCCCTGGCATTCCCTGGCCAATTCCGGCGTCGGCCACTGGGTGCAGCCGGCCCCGATCGTGCGCGGCGAAACCATGAAGCTCGGCAGCACCGGCGACGACGTGCTCGGCCTGCAGCAGGCGCTGGCCAAATACGGCTATGGCATCCCGACGACGGGAAAATACGACGGGCCCACCATGGAAGCGGTCACCGCCTTCCAGCGCCACTTCCGCCCTGCCCGCGTCGACGGCATCGCCGATCATTCGACGCTGGTCACCCTGCAGGCGCTGCTGGAAACCCTGCCGGCCGAGGCGATGGCCGTCGCGGCAAGGTAGCGCCTGGACCATTCGGCCAGGCGATTGACCTTGCTCAAGCCCGCCGGGTGCGTTTTCGGCGACAAGCCGCGCTAGCGGCATAAGCACGGAATAAGCGATGTCATTTGAGCGCGTCCTGCGCTGGGCACTGGTGGCGATCGCCATCGCGGGACTGTCGGCGGGAATTCTCGCCTGGCTGGCCGGCCGGCCGGATCTCGCCGGTCTCTGCTGGACGCTGGCCACCGCGCCCGTGGTCGCCGGGCTGGCGTTCTCGATCGTCAGGGATTTCCTCGCGGGCCGCTTCGGGGTCGATGCGATCGCGCTGGTGTCGATGAGTGCCGCGCTGGCGCTCGGCCAGCCATTGGCCGGCGCCGTGGTCGCGCTGATGTATTCCGGCGGCAACGTGCTCGAGGACATCGCGGTGGCCCGCGCCGAGCATGATCTGCGCGCGCTGGTCGATCGCGCGCCGCGCGAGGCGCGCCGCCATGTCGATGGCCGCATCGAGCTGGTGCCCGTCGATGCCGTGGTGATCGGCGACCGCCTGCTGGTGCAGGCCGGCGAGGTCGTGCCGGTCGACGGCGTCGTCATCTCGGACGCAGCCGTGATCGACGAGTCCGCATTGACAGGCGAACCGATCCCGGTGGCCCGCGCGCGCGGCGGCGCCATTCTCTCCGGCGCCCTCAATGCCGGCGCGACCTTCGAAATGACGGTAACTGCGGTCGCCGGCGAAAGCACCTATGCCGGCATCGTGAAGATGGTCACTGCGGCGCAGACCGCCAAGGCGCCGTTCGTGCGGCTGGCCGACCGCTATGCGCTGGTATTCCTGCCGGTCTCGCTGGCACTGGCTTTCGCGGCGTGGTGGATTTCGGGCGATGTGTTGCGTAGCCTCGCGGTGCTGGTGGCGGCGACGCCGTGTCCGCTGATTCTGGCCGCCCCGGTCGCCTTCATCGCGGGCGTCGCCCGGGCGGCGCGGCGCGGCATTCTGGTCAAGGGCGGCGGCGCGCTGGAAGCGCTGGCGCGCGCCCATACCGTGCTGTTCGACAAGACCGGCACGCTGACGGTCGGCGGCGCGCGCCTGCTGTCGATCGAAGTGGCGCCGGGCGAGACCGCCGAAGAGGTGCTGCTGTTCGGCGCCTCGCTTGAACAGGCGTCGCATCACGTGATCGCGGGCGCCATCGTTCAGGCCGGCACCGAGCGCGGCCTGAGCCTGAAGCTGCCCGAGCGGGTCAGGGAAACCATGGGTTCGGGCCTGCACGGCGTGATCGAGGGACGGCGGATAGAAGCCGGTTCGCGGGAATTCGTCATGGCCGGCGGACCAACTCCCGAATGGGCGACCCGGGCGATCCGGCGCGCCTCGTGGCGGTCGGCGCTGATCGTGTTCGTCGCGGTCGAGGGACGGCCGATCGGCGCCCTGCTGCTGGCCGACGAACTTCGGCCCGATACGCCGCGGGCGATCCGGCTGCTGCGCGAGGCAGGTATCGCGCGCATCGTCATGGTCACCGGCGACCGCGCGGGCTCGGCGCAGGCGATCGGCGCCGCCCTCGATCTGGATTCCGTGCTGGCGGAACGCGTTCCCTCC
>CALROE020000196.1:0-6385 GCA_943369715.1 Bradyrhizobium ivorense | reverse complement strand
GACGGTTCACGAGGCGCTCGGCGTGGCGCGCGGTCATGCGCGGGTGCGGTTCGGCGGCGACAGCGGCCAGGAATTTGAAATCGGCGCGGGCGATGTCGCGGTCCTGCCCGCCGGCACCGGGCATCAATGCCTGGCGGCGAGCCCAGATTTCTGCGTGGTCGGCGCCTATCCGCCCGGCCCGGCGATGGATCTGGCCCGGCCGACAAGGGAGAATCACGCCAAAGCGCTGCAGACGATCCCGCAAGTAAAGCTGCCGAAAACCGATCCGGTGCGTGGCGCGGACGGGCCGCTGGTGCGGTTATGGAAGTGGAAATAGTTTCCGTCATTGCGAGCGAAGCGAAGCAATCCAGCTTGCTTCAAGCAAAGCTGGATTGCTTCGTCGCTACGCTCCTCGCAATGACGGAAGGGAAACGCTACGCCGCGTTGTCGCCTTCCTGCCGGCTGGCTTCGAACAGGAACCAGGTGCGGCGCTCGGTCTGATCGATGAAGTTTTCCAGCAATGAGGTGGTGCCGGCATCCTCGTGGTCGTCGGCCAGCTTGCGCGCCTTGCGCATCGCCGCCGCCATCTTCTTGTTGTCTTCCATCAATTCACGCAGCATCTCGCGCGGCGGCACATAGGAATCGTCGTTGTCCTTGACGGTTTGCAATTTCGCGACCTGCCCGATCGAGCGCAGCGTGACGCCGCCGATCTTGCGGACGCGTTCGGCCAACTCGTCGGTGGTGGCCAAGATCGCGGCGGCCTGCTCGTCGAGCAGCAGATGGTAGTCGCGGAAATGCCGGCCCGAGACATGCCAGTGGAAGTTCTTGGTCTTCATGTAGAGCGCGAAGGCGTCGGCCAGCAGTACGTTGAGCGCGGCCGAAATCCTGTCCACGCCCGCCTGCGGCAGATCGGTGGGCGTGTCGAGATCGGGGGACACCTTGCCGGATTTGTTGTCTTGCTTGGCTTTGCTCACACTGCACCTTCCTGTTAGGAACCGGGCATTGGACGTTGGACACCGGTCGCGGGACCATCTAACGCAGCACATACGCAGCCGGTTCCACGCCCGGAACCCCCCGTTTCTGCCGGACACATCAGCGATGGACGACTGGATCGACTATTACGATTCCACGCATACGATTTATGCGAGCAGGCTGCATCGCGACCTGCATTTCCAGATCATCGCCCGGGACATCATCGGCTACATCTCCTCGCCGGACGCGGTGGTACTGGACTACGCCTGCGGCGAGGCACTGTCCGCAGCCAAGGTCGCCGACGCCTGCGGCAAGCTTTATCTCGCCGAACCGGCACCCGGCGTGCGCGGCCGCCTGATCGCGCGCTTTGCCCCGAACACCAAGATCAGGGTGCGCTCGCTCGATGACCTCCGGAACATGGAGGAAAAGTCCGTCGATCTCGTGGTCATGAACTCGGTCGCCCAATACATGACGCCGGCCGAACTCGACCAGGCCTTCGCGGTGGTCAAACGGCTGCTGAAGCCCGGCGGCCGGCTGGTGGTGGGCGACATCCTCCGCCCCGACGTCGGCATGGGCAGGGATGTCGCGGCGCTGCTGCGCTTCGCGCTCACCCACGGGTTTCTGAAGGACGCCCTGATCGGGCTGGTCTCGACCGCGCTGTCGGACTACCGGCAATTGCGCGCCAAGGTCGGCTTGCAGCGCTACAGCGAGGCCGAAATGGTCGCGAAACTGGCCGCCAGCGGCTTCACCGCCTCGCGCGCGCATTTCAATATCGGTCACAACCCATGGCGGATGACCTTTGTGGCGCGCCACGCGTTCTGACCGGCCCGTTAGGGTTAACCGGCGGCAAGCATGGCTCACGGCGGCGTGATCGGCGATGATCGGCGCGGCCCGGTGGCGGAAAGCGTCGACGCGGGAGCAGTGCAATGCTCTTTATCCTGGTTCGAATCCAGGCCGGGCCTCCACGCTTCGCCCTTCGGGCTACGCGTGGCGCAGCCACGCAAGACCGAAGGGCCAAGCGTGTCCGGCGTAGCTTGAGCGCAGCGAAAGCGAAGACGAACTGGAACCCCGCCGTAGCTCAAAGCGCGGAAGTGGGCTCTACCGGTCCAATTGCCACCAAAATGCCGGTTGATGGGGCCTTTAAGACCCTTTCGCGGGTGCGGAATCTGGTCTAAAGACCACCCGCGCGCGAGGTTGATCCCAAGCGCCGGGTTTGAGGGACGCGCGACAGGCGCGCCCTTTTTTTGTGCCCAGTTCCCAGCCCCCAAGACTTGACCCCGAGACTTGATGCCCAAAAGAACCGATATCTCCACCATCCTGATCATTGGCGCCGGTCCCATCGTGATCGGCCAGGCCTGCGAATTCGACTATTCCGGCACCCAGGCGGTCAAGACGCTGAAGGACGAGGGCTACCGCATCGTCCTGGTCAATTCCAATCCGGCCACCATCATGACCGATCCGGAACTGGCCGATGCCACCTATATCGAGCCGATCACGCCGGAAATCGTCGCCAAGATCATCGAAAAGGAGCGCGGCGACCGTTCCAAGGGTTTTGCCTTGCTGCCGACCATGGGCGGCCAGACCGCGCTGAACTGCGCGCTGTCGCTGCGCAAGCAGGGCACGCTGGAGAAATTCGACGTCGAGATGATCGGCGCCACCGCGGATGCCATCGACAAGGCCGAGGACCGCCAGCGTTTTCGCGAGGCGATGACCAAGATCGGGCTGGAGACGCCGCGTTCGGTCCAGGTGAAGACGCTGCCGGACGCGCTACGCGCGCTCGATGTGATCGACTTCCCGGCCCTGATCCGCCCCTCCTTCACCATGGGCGGCACCGGCGGCGGCATCGCCTACACCAAGGCGGAATTCATCGAGATCGTCGAACGCGGCATCGATGCCTCGCCGACCTCCGAAGTGCTGATCGAGGAATCCGTGCTCGGCTGGAAAGAGTTCGAGATGGAGGTGGTGCGCGACAAGAAAGACAATTGCATCATCATCTGCTCGATCGAGAACCTCGATCCGATGGGCGTGCATACCGGCGATTCCATCACGGTGGCGCCGGCGCTGACCCTGACCGACAAGGAATACCAGATCATGCGCGACGCCTCGCTGGCGGTGCTGCGCGAGATCGGGGTCGAGACCGGCGGCTCCAACGTGCAGTTCGGCGTCAATCCGGCCGACGGCCGCATGGTCGTGATCGAGATGAATCCGAGGGTGTCGCGCTCTTCCGCGCTCGCTTCAAAGGCCACCGGCTTTCCCATTGCAAAGGTCGCGGCCAAACTCGCGGTCGGCTACACGCTGGACGAGATCGCCAACGACATCACCGGCGGCGCGACGCCGGCTTCGTTCGAGCCGACCATCGACTACGTCGTCGTCAAGATTCCGCGCTTCGCGTTCGAGAAATTCCCCGGCGCCTCCACCACGCTGACGACGTCGATGAAGTCGGTCGGCGAAGTGATGGCGATCGGCCGCACCTTCCAGGAGAGCCTGCAAAAGGCGCTACGCGGCCTCGAGACCGGCCTGACCGGGCTCGACGAAATCGAGATCGAGGGCCTCGGCCGCAGCGACGACAAGAATGCGATCCGCGCCGCGCTCGGCACGCCGACGCCGGACCGGCTGTTGCAGGTGGCGCAGGCGATGCGACTCGGCTGGAGCAACGAGGAGATCTTCACCTCCTGCAAGATCGATCCCTGGTTCCTCGCGGAGATGCGCGGCATCGTCGAGATGGAAAGCAAGATCAAGCAGAGCGGCCTGCCCACGCATGCGTTCGGCATGCGGACCCTGAAGGCCATGGGCTTTTCGGACGCGCGGCTCGCGGTGCTGACCCAGGCTACCGAGGCCGCCGTCACGGCGCAGCGCCAGGCGCTCGGGGTTCGTCCGGTGTTCAAACGCATCGACACCTGCGCCGCCGAGTTCGCGTCGCCGACCGCCTATATGTATTCGACCTATGAATCGCCGTTCGCCGGCGCGCTGGTCGACGAGAGCGCACCGACCGACGCAAAGAAGGTCATCATTCTCGGCGGCGGCCCGAACCGGATCGGCCAGGGCATCGAGTTCGACTATTGTTGCTGCCACGCCTGCTTCGCGCTGCACGATGCCGGCTATGAAACCATCATGATCAACTGCAACCCGGAAACGGTGTCGACCGACTACGACACCGCGGACCGGCTGTATTTCGAACCGCTGACCGCCGAGGACGTGCTGGAAATCATCGCCACCGAACGCAAGAACGGCACGCTGCACGGCGTCATCGTGCAGTTCGGCGGCCAGACCCCGCTGAAACTGGCGCGCGCGCTGGAGGCGGCCAATGTGCCGATCCTCGGCACCTCGCCCGACGCCATCGATCTCGCCGAGGACCGCGACCGCTTCAAGCGCGTACTCGACAAGCTCAGGCTGAAGCAGCCGAAGAACGGCATCGCCTATTCGGTCGAGCAGGCGCGGCTGGTGGCGGCCGATCTCGGCCTGCCGCTGGTGGTGCGCCCGTCCTACGTGCTCGGCGGCCGCGCCATGCAGATCATCCGGGAGGACAACCAGCTCAGCGACTATCTGCTCGGCACCTTGCCGGAACTCGTCCCCGGCGACGTCAAGGCGCGCTATCCGAACGACAAGACCGGCCAGATCAACACCGTGCTCGGCACCAATCCGCTGCTGTTCGACCGCTATCTGTCCGACGCCATCGAGATCGACGTCGACTGCCTGTGCGACGGCAAGGACACCTTCATCGTCGGCATCATGGAGCATATCGAGGAAGCCGGCATTCACTCCGGCGATAGCGCCTGCTCGCTGCCGCCGCATTCGCTCGATGCTGCGATGATATCGGAGCTGGAGCGGCAGACCCGCGAGCTGGCGCTCGGCCTCGACGTGGTCGGACTGATGAACGTGCAATACGCCATCAAGGATGGCGACATCTACGTGCTCGAGGTCAACCCGCGGGCGTCGCGCACCGTGCCGTTCGTCGCCAAGGTGATGGGCATGCCGGTGGCCAAGATCGCGGCGCGAATCATGGCCGGCGAGAAACTTGCCGATTTCAAGCTGAAGAAGCGCAAGCTCGACCATGTCGGCGTCAAGGAATCGGTGTTCCCGTTTGCCCGCTTCCCCGGCGTCGATACCGTGCTCGGCCCGGAGATGCGATCGACCGGCGAAGTAATGGGTATCGACCGCTCGTTCGAGGTGGCGTTCGCCAAGAGCCAGCTCGGCGGCGGCACCCGCGTGCCGCGCAAGGGTACGGTGTTCGTCTCGGTCCGCGAGATCGACAAGCTCAGGATCCTGGATGCGGTGCGGCTACTGCACTCGCTGGGCTTCAAGGTGATGGCGACCTCGGGCACCCAGCGTTTTCTCGCCGACAGCGGGGTACCGACCGAAAAGGTGAACAAGGTGCTGGAGGGACGGCCGCATATCGTCGACGCCATCATGAACGGCGACATCCAGCTGGTCTTCAATACCACCGAAGGGCCGCAGGCGCTGGCCGACAGCCGGTCGTTGCGGCGCGCTGCCCTCTTGCATAAAGTGCCATATTACACCACTCTTTCGGGTGCCGTGGCGGCCGCGCAGGGGATCCGCGCCTATCTGGGCGGGGACCTTGAGGTCCGCACGCTGCAGAGTTATTTTTCCGAAACCTGATCCTTCGACCGGGCGTCCGCGCCCGGCAACGGATCGGTAATGAACCCGGCATGACTGGAACTCGCCAGTCATGAGCGTGTTCTGTTTCGGCGTTTGTGCGTACCGCGGATTGGTCCGCATGAAGTTGAAGGACGAAGAACTATGATGGAAAAGGTTCCGATGACCGCGGGCGGCTATGCCGCCCTCGAAGTCGAGTTGAAGCAGCGCCAGTCCGTGGACCGTCCGCGGATCATCGAGCACATCGCGGAGGCGCGCTCGCATGGCGACCTTTCGGAGAACGCGGAATATCATGCCGCGAAGGAAGAGCAGTCCCACAATGAGGGCCGCATCGCCGAACTCGAGGACAAGCTCGCGCGCGCCGATATCATCGACATCTCCAAGCTCTCCGGCGACACCATCAAGTTCGGCGCGACCGTCACGCTGGTCGACGAGGACACCGAGAAAAAGGCGGTGTGGCAGATCGTCGGCGAGCCGGAGGCCGACGCCAAGAAGGGCCGCATCTCCATCACCTCGCCGCTGGCGCGCGCGCTGATCGGCAAGAAGAAGGGCGCGTCGGTGGAAGTCGTGGCGCCCGGTGGCGCCAAGGCCTACGAGATCACCAAGGTCGAGTGGCGCTGATCGCGCGCGCTTTCGAATTTGTGCCAGCATGAAAGGGCCGGGATATTTCCCGGCCTTTTTCATTTCGGTCGACCCCGCGGCGGCAAAGTGAAGCAAGGCTCCAACATCGGCTTTGTATGCCAGCCGCAGGCCATCCGCTGCCTCAGCCCGGACGCTCCGAAGCGCCCCCCTCGAAAAAGTGATCGGGCAATCGTAACAC
>CALROE020000195.1:0-6388 GCA_943369715.1 Bradyrhizobium ivorense | reverse complement strand
AACGGCATGGTGCGGGCACTCGCGGTCACCGGCGCCAACCGCGCATCGTGGATTCCCGATGTGCCGACCTTCACCGAACTCGGCTACAAGGAATTCGACGGCCAGACTTTTACGGGCCTGTTCGCGCCCGCCGGCACGCCCGCCGAGATCGTGACCAAACTCCACGACACGCTGGCCAAAATCCTCAAGGACCCGGAAGTCGTCGCGAAATTCAACGCGCTCGGCGCCGAGGCGGTGGCGATGACCCCGGCCGAGTTCAGGAGCTACCTCGAGCGCGAGGACGCCAAATGGATCCCGGTGGTCCGCAAGGCCAATATCAAGGCCGGATGAACGGGGCGTTTGATGCGGATCGATCCGTCTGACCTTGCAGCCGAACAGGCCTACCGGCTGCTGACCGGCATCGTGGTGCCGCGCCCGATCGCGTGGGTCACCACTCTGTCCGGTGACGGCGTCGTCAATCTCGCTCCGTTCAGCGCCTTTACCTTCGTGTCGCCGAAGCCGCCGATGCTGGCGATCAGTGTCGGCCGCAAGGCCGGGGTCTACAAGGACACCGCGTACAACATTCTCAACAACGAGGAGTTCGTCGTTCATATCGCCGACTCCACGCTGATGAATGCGGTGCATGAAAGCTCCACCGAACATCCGCCTGACGTCAGCGAGGTCGAGGAGCTGAACCTGGAGACGCTGCCGGGCGAGCGCGTCAAGGTGCCGCGTCTTGCCGTGGCGCCGATCGCGATGGAGTGCCGGTTCCGGCAGTGCCTCGAATTCGGCGAGACCCGCAGCCGACTCTTGGTCGGCGAAGTCCTGGTGTTTCACATCCGCGACGGCCTTCTCAACAACGGCAAGATCGAGACCGAAGCGCTCGATCCGATCGCCCGCATCGGCGGGCCACGCTACGCGCGCCTCGGCGAGATCTTCACCCTGAAACCGGTGTTCCAGACTTCGAAGTCGCCGTCCTGAAGAAATAGCAGCAGCCGTCCGACACGCGCTGATCCGGAGATCGAACCATGCGTCTTTTGAGTTATCTCGCGAGCGGAAAACCTGGTTACGGCGCTGCCGTCGATGGCGGCATCGTCGATCTGACCAGGCGGATCGGAGCGCAATTTCCCGATCTGCGGAGCCTGATCGCCGGCGACGGGCTCGACGCCGCGCGCAGCGCTTGCGCCGGTCAAACGCCCGATTACGCGCTCGACGACGTCGTCCTGCAGCCGCCGGTCCCGGCACCCGAAAAGATCTGGTGCATCGGGGTGAACTACAAGGACCGCAATGCCGAATACAAGGACAATTCGGATCTGCCCAAATATCCGAGCCTGTTCGTTCGCAACCCGTCCTCGGTGGTCGGCTCCGGACAGGGAATCGAGAAGCCCCAAATATCCGAGCAACTCGACTATGAGGGCGAGCTGGTCATCGTGATCGGCAAGGAGGGGCGGCATATCCCGCGCGAGCGCGCCTTCGAGCATATCTTCGGCATGACGCTGTGCAACGAGGGCAGCGTGCGCGACTGGCTGCATCATGGCAAATTCAACGTCACGCAAGGCAAGAACTTCGACCGCTCCGGCAGCATCGGGCCGTGGATCGTCACATCAGATGAACTCGATCCGCGCGGTCCGCACGACATCCTCACCCGTGTCAATGGCGAGGTACGGCAGCAGGACTCCACCGAGCGGCTCATGTTCCCGTTCGATTTCCTGATCGCCTACCTCTCCACCTTTGCGACGCTGAGGCCCGGCGACATGATCGCCACCGGCACGCCCACCGGCGCCGGCGCCCGGTTCGACCCGCCGCGCTGGTTGAAGCCCGGCGACGTGGTCGAGGTCGAATCGTCAGGGATCGGCATCCTGCGCAACACCGTCGTCGCCGAGAAGTAGGCCCATGCTCGACCAGCCCACCATCGATCGCCTCGCGCATCGCCTCGATGAAGCCGAGCGCAGCAAGTCCCTGATCCGCGCGTTTACCCAGGAATATCCTGATCTGACGATTGAAGATGCCTACGCGATCCAGCGTACCTGGACGGGGCTGCAGCTGGCGCGCGGACGCATCGTCAAGGGCCACAAGATCGGGTTGACATCGAAGGCGATGCAGAGCGCGGTGGGCATTTCCGAGCCGGACTACGGCGTGCTGTTCGAGGACATGTTCTATCCCGACGCGAGCCCAATTTCGTTCGATCGATTCCACGCGCCGCGCATCGAGGTCGAACTGGCATTCATCCTGAAGACCGCGCTGAAGGGGCCGGACTGCACCATCTTCGACGTGCTCAACGCCGCCGACTATGTCACGCCGGCGCTGGAAATCCTGGAAACACGGATGCATCGCATCGATCCCGAGACCAAAGCGCCGCGCAAGGTGATGGACACGATATCCGACAACGCGGCGAATGCGGCGCTGGTGCTGGGCGGGCGGCCGTTCCGGCCGCTGGATGTGGATTTGCGCTGGATCGGCGCGCTGCTGTTTCGCAACGGCCAGATCGAGGAAACCGGCATCGCCGCCGGCGTGCTCAACCATCCCGCGCGCGGCGTCGCATGGCTGGCCAATCGCCTGGCGCCGCACGGCGAGCAGCTCGAGGCCGGCGAAGTCGTGCTGGCGGGATCGTTCACCCGTCCGGTCGACATCGTCAAGGGCGACACGTTCCACGCCGATTACGGTCCGTTCGGGTCGGTGTCCTGCCAGTTCGCTTGAAACCAACGATATGAGGAAGCAGCGATGACGCGACGCAAGAGTGTTCACATCGGCGAGTTCAAGCATGCCAACCCGATTCCGAACGCCTGCCGTATCGGCAACCTGCTGATGTCCGGCGTGATTCTCGGCCGCGACCCGGCGACCGGTGTCATGCCGGAGCGAATCGAGGACCAGTGCGCCAACATGTTCGGCCACATGAAGACCATCGTGGAGGCCGGCGGCGGCAGCACCGACGACATCATCAAGATGACGGTGTGGCTGCAGGACCGCAGCCAGCGCGCGCCCGTCAACACCGAGTGGCTGAAGATGTTTCCCGACGAACACGCGCGCCCCGCCCGCCATGCGCTGCAGATGCAGATGGATGGCGGCGCGCTGGTGCAATGCGATTTTACGGCCGTGATCGATTGAGCGAAACGATCGACTGACCCTGTGTCATCAAGAGGACCTGCGAATGCCGACTTACCTTGCCTTCGATCCGAATCCGCGCCGTCCGTCACGGCTGCCGCCGCCGAAAAGCATCGACAGCCAGTTCCACGTGATGGGGCCGGTCGACAAGTATCCGGTGCGTCCGGGCGCGGCCTACGAGATGCCGACGGCGACATGGGAAGCGGCGCTGCGGGTCCACAAGGCGCTCGGCATCGAGCGCGGCATCATCGTGCAGACCACGACCTATGGCGCGGATCACGCGGTGGTGCTCGACGCGCTCGCCGCCATGGGCCCGAATTACCGCGGCTGCGCCAATGCGCTGGTGTTCGCGGAAGCCGACGATGCCTATCTCGGCAAGCTGCATGATGCCGGCGTGCGCGGCGCGCGCTTCAGCTTTCGCAAGGAACTGGGCGCGGTGCTGTCGGACGCGGATTTTGCCCGCGCCATCGCGCGGATTCGCGAACTCGGCTGGTATGCGAAAATCCAGCCGGAAAAGGACGGTATCGTCTCCAGCGTCGCCAAGTATGAGTCGCTCGACGTCCCGGTGCTGATCGATCACATGGCGCGCCCGGACCCGGCGCGCGGTAATGACGATCCGAACCTGCGGAAGATGCTGGAGCTTTTGTCCAAGGGAAACTTCTGGGTGATGCTGTCGCTCGGCGAGAAGACCTCGAAGGCCGGGCCGCCGTGGGACGACGTGATTCCGATCGCGCGCGCCTATATCGATGCCGCGCCGGATCGTTGCGTGTGGGCAAGCGACTGGCCGCATCCGGTCTCGGTGGTGCAGCCGCCCAACGATGCGGATCTGCTCGAGCTGCTCTACCGCTATGCGCCTGACGCGGCGGAGCTGCAGAAGATCCTGGTGACCAATCCGGCGAGGCTGTTCGGATTCGATACTTAGGAGCAGGCGCTGTTGGCCGCGGCAGGGATCGCCAGAAAGGTAACGCTGGCCGGTCCGAAGGCAGGGCCCGATCCGCCGGACCTCGTGCGCGCCCGCACCATGGGGCGCAAGCGCCGTCCGGGTCATAGGAACTTCGAATTCCTAACTGCGGACGGGCGCGTCAGGTTGCACGATACCGGGGCTTTTCTCGGTCGGAAACACGCTTTCATAGAGGGCGCGTGACTGCTGAATGAGCCGGGCCCTATCGACTGCGGGATCGGGCTTCCGGAATTGTATTACGTCGCCCATTTGCTTTCCAGTTCATGAGGAATTGGTTCTGAGGAATTGCCTTGCATTTCACGCTTCGCGCTTGGGCGTGTATGCGCCCGCGACGCATTTGTAACCTTGCAGCCGCCACTCCCGGTAGGGACCCGTGGTCATCCACTCGGCAATGCCGATTTGCGCGTTGACCTGGCAGGCAGTCATGGTGATGCCCGACTGATCACTGGTCGTGACGACTTTCTCAATGCATAGCTGGCTGTTGCAGAGAACAGCGACAAGGGTAACAAGCATCATGCACATTTCCGACGAGAGAGCCCGGTCACTCCGTCTATGCAGCAATCGTGCCACGATTGAATCGTCTGTACCGCGCGCGTTGGCAGCTGGACGCGCCGGGCTGTCACAGCACGAGATTGCTGCAGCTCTCAAAGTGAAGCAGCGATGCGTTCACGCGAAGTTACCGATGCGTTTACGCGAGGTTACTATCGCGTGAAATCGCCGCTGAAGTTCCTCGCGTTGAAAAGGCCATTCGCTGTTCAACGTGAATAGCCGTTCAAGAAGCTGTCGCCGATTTAATGTCGCGGTCTGGAACGTTGAACGACTGCGGCGATTATCACTCCACATGCCAATTGGAGTGTTCCATGAAAAAGCTAGCTCTCGTATTTGCCGTCGGTGCAGCCGCGCTGTTCGGAGGTTCCGCCGCGAACGCCGCTGACAACGCGGTGAAGGCGAAAGCCGCGATCGACGTGGCGCAGCAGTCCACCGATATCAGTGCGCAGCGCCGCCATCGACATTATGGCCATCGTCACCACGGTTATCGTCACTACGGCTATCGCCACCACCGCCCGAATTACGGCAACAGCTACGGCTACGCGCCGCGGCCGTATTATGGCGGCTACAACCGCGGATATGGCTATGGCGGTCCGGCCATCACCTTTGGCTTCGGCGGCCGCGGCTGGTAATCGGCGACGACAAAAAAGCCCGCTGCCACGGTGGCAGCGGGCCATTTTCGTGCGTGCGGCGGCTACGGCTCGGCGGTGCGGATGCCGGCGGGGCTCGCCTTCAGCGCGATCGGCGTTCCCTTGGTCAAAGTCTTGCCGTCGAAGGTGAACGGCACGATCTCATTCTCCACCATGCACTGCGCCAGCAACGCCCTGGAATCCTTCGACCACGCGATGCCCTGGCACCAGTGGCCGATCTTGGCTTCCGTCACCGGCGTCAGCGCGGTGCCGTTGATGCGGAAAATCTGCAGCAATCCGAAATCATTGTAGAACGGCGAGGCCTTCGGCTTGTTGGAGCCGTTCATCGCGGTGACCGCCACATACGCCCCGTCGGGCGAAATCTTCAGCCCCTCCGGGGTTTGCGCCACAGACACCGTGGTGACGACGCGAACCGGCTTGGCGCGCATATCGATCAGGCTGATGCTGTCGTTGTCGCCGCTGCCGGTGCCGATATTGGCGACGACGGCCACGTCGCCCTTGCCGGTGGAGTCGATCTGGTAGGGCCGCATCCCCGCCGTCAGGTCGCGCTTGGCGTATTCCACCTTGTTGCCGTCGATCGTGAGCACGGCGATCTTGTTGTCGCCGTCCCGCGTCACCAGCGCCGAGGTGCCGTCGCGGGAAAACATCGGGTGGCTGGGGCCGGACTTGGCGTCGCCGAGCGCGACCTTGCCGGCCGCGGTCAGCGTATTGCCGCTGATGGTGAACACCGAAACGGTACCCTCGGCGCGGTTGGCCACCAGCGCCAGCGTGCCCGCGCGATTGATCGAAACGCCGGCCGCACCCGCGCCGGACTGCAGCGTTGCCAGCACTTTTGGCGGCGAGGATTTCAGGTCGATGACGGTCAACTTGTCGTCGGGAACCGCCTTGGTCGGATCGGCGGGATCGATCTTCATGGCGCCGGTGACCAGCGCAAAACTTTCATCGGAGGCGACCGCGACGCTGGAGGGCGGACCGACCACGCTGGTGGGCACCGGCAATTCCGCGACGAGGCGCGGCGCGCCGCCTGAAAGCTCGATGATGGCGATGCTGTCCGGCACAGGCTGCTTGCGCACCTTCGCCACGCCGTCTTCCAGCACCATCTTGCCGTCATTGGCCGAAACCGCGAGCTCGGCGTGAGCGGCGGAGC
>CALROE020000194.1:0-6441 GCA_943369715.1 Bradyrhizobium ivorense | reverse complement strand
GGCGACCTGTTGTTTCGCACCGCGCATGACGTGTTCATGCAGCTGCAGGCGGCGCGCGCCAAGCTCACCGACAGCCGCGAGCGGCCGAGCGGCGATCTCAAGATCACGACCACCCCGGGGGTCGGCATCAACTGGCTGATTCCGCGGCTCGGCGAGTTTACCGCACTGTATCCGGAGATCCGGATCCAGCTGATCGTTACCGACGAGGAACTCGATCTGTCGATGCGCGAGGCCGACGTGGCGATCCGCACCCGCAAGCCGACGCAGCCGGACCTGATCCAGCGCAAGCTGTTCGCGATGGGCTTCCACGCCTATTGCTCGCCGGAATACATCAAGCGCTTCGGCACCCCGCGCACCCTCGACGAGCTCGATGCGCATCGCATCATCACGCTCGCCGACGGCCAGGTCGCGCCGCATCTGCAGAACCGCAACTGGCTGATCGAGGCCGGCCGCAACGGCTCCGGTCCGCGCGAGGTGTATTTCAAGGTCAACAACATCCTCGGCCTGGTGCGCGCCTGCCAGCAGGGTCTCGGCATCGCCGCCTTGCCGGACTATCTGGTCGAGGAAAACAACCGCCTGGTGCAGCTGTTCGGCGAGTCGGATTCGATCCAGCTCGACACTTATTTTGTTTATCCCGAAGAGTTGAAGTCGGTGGCGCGGGTGCAGGTGTTCCGCGACTTCGTGGTCAGCAAGGCGCAGCGCTGGCCGTCGTAGCCTGCCGGTTTTTTCACGAACCCCCGGTCTCCGCATGACTGACATGCGACTTGGACGGTTGCTGCGAGGCACCAACGCGGATCATAATGTTTTCACGCTGAGCTTTCGTGTCGCGCATTTGTCCCCCTCCTCCAGTGGCGCGGGCGCTCAGTAATCCCTCTTGGAAGGTGATTGTGTCGGCCTCACGTGGCCAATACCTTAAGCCGGGCTCGTTCGAGCCCGGCTTTTTTTTGCGCCTGCGACGTACGCGCGCGATCGCAGCTCTCGCCGTTGACAGTTTTGCGTTTGCCGATCATCATTCGCAGATGATCACGATTTCGTGCAAGCTGACGCTGTCGAAAAAAGGTCCCCTTCCGGGGACTGGAGATCGACGCGCGCGATAGGCTTCACGCTCACATGATCCTCAAAACCCCGCCGTCTGGACGGGGTTTTTTATTGTCCCGTCTCCGGCTTACCCCCAAGGAGATGGACCCATGACTGACCTTCGATCGCAATTGCAGGGCCTGTGGCTGCCCCTCGTCACGCCGTTCCGCGATGGCGAAGTTGACGAGACATCACTGCGCCGGCTGGCCCGACACTATGCGGCCGGACCGGTCGACGGCTTGATCCTGGCGGCCACCTCGGGCGAAGGCATGACGCTCGGCATGGCTGAACTGGAGCGCGTCGTCGCACTGGTCCGCGACGGCATCGCCGACGGCGGACGCACGCTGCCGGTCTGCGTCGGGTTGTCGGGCGCCAGCACGTCGAAGATGCAGGATGCGCTGGATGAGACGGCCGACTGGCCGATCGACGGTTACCTGATCGCCAGCCCCTATTACGTCAGGCCGTCGCAACGCGGCCTGCTGCAGCACTTTACCGCGCTGGCGGACCATGCCGCGTGGCCGATCGTGCTCTACAACATTCCCTACCGGACCGCGGTCAATATCGACAACGAGACCATGCTGCGGCTCGCCGAACATCGAAACATTGTCGGCCTGAAGGATTGCGGCGCCGACCGCGCGCAATCGATCGAACTGCTCAGGCAGCGGCCGGCCGGCTTCAAGGTCCTGACCGGCGAGGACGCGCAATATTACGAGGCGCTCACCGACGGCGCCGATGGCGCAATCCTGCTGTCGGCACATATCGAGACCGACAGCTTCGCGGCGGTGCGCACGGAGTTGCGGGAAGGCAACCGCGACGCCGCGCGCGCGCGCTGGGAGAGCCTTTGCGAACTCACCAGGCTGTTGTTCGCCGAGCCAAGCCCGGCGCCGGCGAAGTACTGGCTGGCGCGGACCGGGCTGATCGCGCGCGCCGATGTCCGCCTGCCGATGGTGGACGTGAGCGCGGAGCTGGCGGCTCGGCTCGATGCGGAGATGCGAAGACGAGCGGCAGCGTCAACCCGCGCAGCGTAGCCTGGGCACGCTTCCAATCCCTCCCCCCGCGCAGCGGTGGGGAGGGTGGCACATCGAGAGCGTAGCGAACGATGTGACGGGTGGGGGGTGCCTCAGCGCATTCCGTTGGCAGATCGTTTGCTGAAGCAGCCCCCCACCCGACCGGCCTTCGGCCGGCCACCCTCCCCACCGCTACGCGGGGGGAGGGATAAGCAAGCGCGTTCGTTGAAGCAGCCGGGGCGCCACAACGAATTCTGCTGGTTAATGCGCGGTGAAACCGACAGCTCAAATTCAGCAGATAGCGAGACGCCGTTTTTAGAGTTTGAGGTCTAATTGAATCCCCATAACAAAAAACGGGGGACGCCAATGACCACTCAATTGATCACGAATGCCAAATATCCGGTTTGCGCACGGGCCCGGCGAATGCAGGACGTCTGGCTGGTGTCGTCATTCGGCCTGTGGGCCGCCATCCTCGGCCTGTCGCCGGTGCTGGCGTTCCACCTGCTGATGAGCTGAAGCGACCTGACGTGCTCATCGTCGTTAATCGACGGTAGCACTTGTGGTCAAATGCGAGCGAAATCGCGACCGGCTTTTTAAAATTCGTGCCGTATCAATATCTCCCACAAGACCAAAAAAACGCGGGGGCGTCATGAACATCGAGAACAATACCTTCCCTGAACCTCAGGGTTTTTCCGTCCAGGACATTCTCTGGGCGGTCGGCGTCTGGTCGGTGATCCTGACGCTGTCACCGGTGATCATTTTCTACATGCTGATGGTGGCGTGACATCTTCACCCTCCCCTGGAGGGTAAGTGCCAAAGAAAAACGCGCGGAAACCGCGCGTTCTTTGTCAGACTTGCAGTGCGGCAGAAATTGCAGTGCGGCAGAACTATGCCGCCTGCTGCTTGTGCATCGCGCCGGACGCGGATCCACTGCCGCGAATGGCCTTCACCGAACGTTCGATCGCAGCCCAGAGCCGGCTGATTTCCGCCGCCGCGCGACCTTCGGCATCATATTCGCGCGCGCCTTCGCCATGGCTGAGCGCCATCAACAGATCGGCACGGTTGGTGATCTGCCCGCCCCACACCGGCGCGCGGAACTTGGCCAGCGCTTCGCGCGCGATGGTGACGATCGGGCTCTCCGCCTCGTCACGGCGTGCCGGCGCGCCATTGATCACGACCGCATAGGGCTTGCGCGCGGCGCGGCAGGTCTGAATGGTTTCCTGCACGGCGTTGACGTCGAACACGCCCGGCCGCGCCGGAATGATCACCATGGTGGCGTTCTTGATGGCATCGTCGACCACGGCCGACAAATTCGGCGGCGTGTCGATGAATACCCATTCGAAGCCGTCGCGCTTGGCGGCGGCCACGATTCCGCTGACGGAATTGACGGCGGTCTTGATCGTGGGTTCGTTGGTGCCGCGCAGCTTGTGCCAGAGTGTCAATGACCCCTGCGGATCGGCATCGACAAGCAGACAGGGCTTCGTAACCTTATGGACATGCGCAGCGAGATGGGCGGCAAGGGTACTCTTTCCCGAGCCGCCTTTACGCGATGCGAAAACAATAACGTTCATACCTTCGCCTCCAGATTGACCCCAGATGGCGAAAATGAATCAGCGCGCTGATTCGTGAAAGAAAAATTTACCGCTAAAGTGGACGGAGCCCCGGATTAATCGGCGGAGTGGGCTTTTGAGTCACACCTGCGGCGCGGCAGGGCCGAAAATTGATTCGTCGAGGCCATGAATGGAGTCACTGCGCATTTCTTGCGCGCTGACGCTCGATCCATTTGCGCTCGACCCATCCGAGCGACTTGGCCATCGGCTTTTGCAGCACCGGCACGTCCTGCGCGAACAAAACGAGTCCGAGCGGCAGCATCCACAACCCAAGGATCGGCAGGAAGCTGAAAATGCCGCCGGCGACCAGCAAGAGCGCTACCGGAATCCGCACCAATCGCGAGGACGGCTTGCGCAACCAACCGACGAAGCGGGCGGGCCGCGGCGACAGTTTGGTTTCAAACCAGGCAAAATACCGGTCCAGCTCCCGTTCATGGCGATCGCTCACTTGATCACTCCTCATCCCAGGGCTGGAGATGTGGATCGTCAGCCCCGACGCAAGGCGTCAGTCTGTCGCGCGGGACCGGAGGAACATTCGGCTATTGACCGTACCACGCGGACCACCCGCCTGCTTGCGGCAGGCTCCGCGCCTGATTCTCGCTCAGGTTGCACTCGGCCCGGCAGGCTTTCGGGGCTTCTTCGGCTTGGCGCTGGCCGGCTTTCGCGCCGTCGCCGGCTTGATGCTGAGAGGCCGTCCCGCATTGACCGAAGTAACCTCAGACGACCGCTCGGGCCGGAAATGAGCCCGGCAGCCCGGGCTGAGCTGGGATTTGTTCTGGATCATGCAAACCGTGATGCGGGCGACGTCGGGGATATCGGCGCTGCACAGCCGCATTGCGTCGGGGGTACAGGCCTGCTCCTGCTCGGGGCTGTAGGCTTCGCTCACCGCGGGCCAGAGCGAAACCGCGAGCGCCGTCGCAACCATCAAACCAAGCTGGAACCTGCTGGACCGGAGTGCAACCATGAATCCTCCCGAACGCGAATATCCCGGGCATTTTGCCTGCCCGTAACCGACCGGCGACGGAATTGTGAGTGAACGCCGGGAAATTAGCAAGATGGCATGGGCGCTGACGAGCCTGCCGCTCTGGCGCCTGGCGACTTTGCAGCCGCAATGTTCCGACTCAATACGACGCATGGCCGGAGCCGCCTGGCCGACTATCGACGAGCTATCGGCTCGATCGGATGGCTCGTGTCGCATCCATCGTCATCTATGCGGAAAGCGTCGTCTCCGGCGCCGGCATCTTCGCGCTGGCCTGTAGCGGCAGGAACGTCACGGCGTCGCGCAGCGAACTCGGCCTGCGCAGCGACAAATCATACGCCATGGCCGACGGCATTCTGACCCTGCGCGGCCGCGCGGCCTGGGCGCACGATTTCAACCCTGACCGCAGTATCGCCGCGACCTTCCAGGCGCTGCCCGGCGCATCCTTCGTGGTCAACGGCGCAGCGCCAGCACGCAACGCGGCGCTGACGACGGCATCCGCCGAGATGAAATGGCAGAGCGGTTTCTCGCTTGCGGCCAACTTCGAGGGCGAATTCTCCGCCGTCACCCGCAGCTATGCGGGCAAGGGCGTTGCGCGGTTTGAATGGTGAGGTCGCCCGGCTTCCCTGCTCCATTGCCCATGCGCTTAACCGCCGCGATGGAGGCAATTGGCCATGAAGCGGCGGCAATACGCCGGCCAGGAATGACGGCGTAGCTGGCTTCGGCACCTCGCGATTGGACGGAGCCGTGTTCGCGACAGATCGCGCCGGCTTCGCGAGTCAGCACCACCCGGTGGCGACGTCCGGTTCAGGCTGCCTTTCCGTCGCAGCAACGAAGCCGCGGTCTTGATCGCGACTTGGCGAGCACAAGCGGGGCGCCGCAAATTTCCGGTGACCCGTGCACACAGATCCGATGTCGCATGCACCCTTCAAGTATATGATTTTGTTGGTACAGTTGGGTGGGCTCGAACCACCGACCTCCTGCTCCACAGGCAGGCGCTCTAACCAACTGAGCTACAACTGCATCCTTGAGCGGCCCCGGAAAATGGGGTCACCGAACGGGGCGGAAACTAGGTGCAACGCCGCCCTTTGGCAAGGCCGATGGAGGCCCGTTAGGGTCGATCCGCAAGCGATAAAAGTTCACGCTTTGCAGGCCTTACCGGGCAAAAGCCGGCGAGCCCCGCCTCTTTGCGCCGCGCCCAAAACAAAAAGCCCGGGCTGGCCGCCCGGGCTTTTTTTGGCGTGCGAAACCGGCCTGTCAGGCGGCCGGCTGGATCAGCTTCGACGCGCTGGCCTTGATCGGCTCGGCGGTCTCCGCCGCAATCTTCTGGCTCAGCTCGGCAAGTTGCTTGGTCTGGGCAGTGAAGGTTTCGAACTGCTTCCTGGCGTGCGAGGTCCAGAGCTCCATCGCCTCGGTGGGCGATTTCACGCTGAACAGCTCCTGGGCGAAATCCAGCGACGCCGTGGTGTTGGCCTTCATGATTTCCATCAGCTTGGCGGAATATTCACTGGCGCCCTTGCTGGCGGTCGTGAACACCGCCTCGATAGTGCCGTTATGGGTCTCGGCGGCATCCTTGAACTTGGCGTAGCTGTCGCGGGCCTGCGAAACGCCTTTTTCGGCGAACGCACGCATCTGCTCGGGGACTTCGAACGGGATCACGGAAGCAGAGAAAGGATCGGTATTGGCCATTGGCTTATATCCTTCGCGTTGGGTGAAACTTGTGACCCCTCGAACGGCCCCCGGCGCCCACCGGGGAAACGTCGACCAG
>CALROE020000193.1:0-6443 GCA_943369715.1 Bradyrhizobium ivorense | reverse complement strand
TGTGCGCCCGCTGACTTCGTTGAAGGACAGTACGGAAACGCGCTCGATGCCTTCACCGCAATCCAGTAGGGAACCGCGGTCATGACGCGCCTGCCGCAAATCAGGTTGCTGGCGGACGGCAGGCGGCTGCATCTGCAGGACGGTCCGATCGACCTCATCGTGGAGGCTGTCGGCAGCGAGGCCGACAGGCGCGCGGCCTACGACGCGGCAGTGCGGCGCTTTACCGGATTGCTCGACGAACTCTGCAGCGAGTTGCCGCTGCTGCGGCGGGCGGTCGATCCGGACCGGTGCCTGCTGCAAGGCGCGGTCGCGCGCCGCATGCATACGGCGGTAGCACCGTTTGCCGCCGCACACTTCATTACGCCGATGGCGGCGGTGGCAGGCTCTGTCGCCGAGGAGATTCTCGGTGCGATGACCGGCGCGGCGCGCCTCGATCGCGCCTATGTCAACAATGGCGGCGACATCGCGCTGTATCTGGCCGATGGCGAACGCTTTTCGGTCGGCCTGATGGACCGGCCGGACGCCTCGGGGACGATGCGAACCATTGTGATCGATGCTGATGATCCCTCGCGGGGGATTGCGACCTCGGGACGTCACGGGCGCAGTTTCTCGCTCGGCATTGCCGACGCCGTGACCATCCTGGCGGCAACCGCGTCGCAGGCCGACGCCGCCGCCACCATCATCGCCAACGCCGTCGATCTGCCCGGACACCCCGCCATCATGCGTTGCCCGGCACAGGATCTGCAGCCGGACAGCGACCTCGGCGCCCGGCTGGTCACCCGCGGCGTCGGCGAATTGTCGGAAGCCGAGATTGCGGCGGCGCTCGAAGCCGGTGCGGCGTGTGCGCGCAGGCTGCTCGCGATGGGGTTGATCGACAACGCCATATTGCGCTTGCATGGCGAAAGCCTGGTGGTGGCGCCGCAGGCGATCGAACCGACCGCATTGCAGGCGCCAGCCGCTGCAAGCACGATGGAAAGGTTGATGCATGCGTAGGCGAGTTCGAGAACAAGGCGTAGCACCATGAGCGCGATCATTCGCAAGATCGTCACGGTGGTCGAGGAGACCTACCTGGAAATGGGGCAGACGGTCTCGCCGCCGACCCGGCGCGCGGCGGCGATCGCCGTGATCGAAAATCCATTTGCCGGCCGCTACGTCGAAGATCTCTCGCCCCTGATTGCGATCGGCGAGGAGCTCGGCGAGTTGCTGTCGAAAAAGGCCGTCGCCGCGCTCGGGATCGACGGCGCCAGGGCGCAGAGCTACGGCAAGGCCGCCGCGGTCGGCGAGAACGGCGAGCTCGAACACGCCGCTGCGATCCTGCATCCCAAGATGGGCGCGCCGGTGCGCAAGGTGCTGGGCAAGGGCGCGGCGCTGATCCCGTCCTCGAAGAAGCGCAGCGGGCCGGGCACGACGCTGGACATTCCGCTCGGCCACAAGGACGCGGCGTTCGTGCGCAGCCATTTCGACGGCATGGAAGTCATGATCAACGACGCGCCGCGCGCCAACGAGATCATGGTCGCGGTAGCGGTGACCGACAGCGGCAGGCCGCTGCCGCGCGTTGGCGGATTGACGGTCGCGGAAGTCAAAGGCGAAGACGGTCTACGGTAAACTTTTCTCACAGTGGAGGGTTAAGGGATGCGACGGAGATATTTGTTAGGCGCAGGATTGGCGGTCATGGTCGCGGGCATGGCGCACTCCGCCTTTGCCCAGAGCGGTGAAATCAAGATCGGCGAAATCAACAGCTACTCGCTGTTGCCGGCGTTCACCGAACCCTACCGCAAGGGCTGGCAACTGGCGCTCGAGGAAGTCAACGCCGCCGGTGGCATCAACGGCAAGAAACTCGTGGTCGTCTCCAAGGATGACGGCGGCAAACCCGCCGACGCACAGACCGCCGCCAACGAACTGGTGTCGAGCGAGAAGGTGGTGATGCTGACGGGCACGTTCCTGTCCAACATCGGTCTTGCCGTCTCCGACTTCGCCAACCAGAAGAAGGTCTTCTTCCTCGCGGCCGAACCCCTGACCGACGCCATCACCTGGTCCAAGGGCAACCGCTACACTTTCCGGCTGCGGCCTTCCAACTACATGCAGGCGGCGATGCTGGTCGAAGAAGCGGCAAAACTGCCGGCAAAACGCTGGGCGACGATTGCGCCGAACTATGAGTACGGCCAGTCCGCGGTTGCGGTGTTCAAGAAGCTGATGTCGGAAAAGCGCCCGGATATACAGTGGGTCGACGAGCAGTGGCCGCCGCAGGGCAAGATCGACGCCGGTCCGGTGGTGCAGGCCGTCGCCGCCGCCAATCCGGAAGCCATCCTCAACGTCACCTTCGGCGCCGACCTCGTGAAGCTGGTGCGTGAAGGCAACACCCGCGGCCTGTTCAAGAACCGCGCAGTGGTGTCGTTCCTGACCGGCGAGCCGGAATACCTCGATCCGCTCAAGGAAGAAACGCCGGAAGGCTGGATCGTCACCGGCTATCCCTGGTACGACATCAAGACCCCGGACCACGACAAGTTCGCCAAGGCCTATCAGGCCAAGTTCAACGACTATCCGCGGCTCGGTTCGATCGTCGGCTACCAGACCATCAAGGCGGCCGCGGCCATTCTCGCCAAGGCCAACTCCGACGATCCGGAAAAGATGATCGCGGCGGCCGAGGGGTTGTCGATGCCGTCGCCGTTCGGCGAGATCACCTTCCGCAAGATCGATCACCAGTCGACGCTCGGCGCCTATGTCGGCAAGACGGCGGTGAAGGAAGGCAAGGGCATCATGGTGAACTCGGTCTATCGCAAGGGCTCGGATTATCTGCCGAGCGATGCGGAAGTATCGAAGATGCGCCCGAAGGAGTGAGGTCCACTTCTCCCTCTCCCCGTCCTTCACGGGGAGAGGGTCGGAGTGAGGGGCTCTCTCCACCAGTCGAGTGAGCCGAGAATCTCCCTCACCCGAATCCTTCGGCTTTCTACCTCTCCCCGCAAGCGGGGAGAGGTGAAGAAGACCTCATCCTGAGGAGCGGCGCTTTCGCCGCGTCTCGAAGGACGAAGCCACCGTAAAGAAACGCCGCTAACCCGGACCATCAATGGCCTTTTACTTCGTCCAGTTCCTGACCGGCCTTGCCAGTGCAGCCTCGCTGTTTCTGGTGGCGTCCGGGCTGTCGATCATTTTCGGCGTGACGCGGATCGTCAATTTCGCCCATGGCGCCTTCTACATGCTCGGCGCCTATTTGGCGTTCACGCTGACCGAACGCTTTTCCGGCGCGCTCGGGTTCTGGGCCGGCATCGTGCTGGCGTCGCTGGTCGTGGCGGTGGTCGGCGTTCTCGTCGAGATGGTGCTGCTGCGGCGGATCTATCATGCGCCCGAACTGTTCCAGTTGCTGGCGACCTTCGGGCTGACCCTGATGGTGCAGGATCTGGTGGTGATGATCTGGGGACCGAACGACCTGCTCGGCCGCCGTGCGCCGGGGTTCAAGGGCGCGGTCGAGTTTTTCGGCCAGAACATTCCGACCTACGACCTGTTTCTGATCGCGATCAGCCCGATCGTGCTGGGATTGCTGTGGCTGCTGTTCCAGCGCACCCGCTGGGGCGTGCTGGTGCGCGCCGCGACCCAGGACCGCGACATGGTGGCGGCGCTGGGCGTCAATCAGAAATGGCTGTTCACGAGCGTGTTTGCGCTAGGAGTGTTTCTCGCGGCATTGGGCGGCGCGCTGCAGATCCCGCGCGACGCCGTGCATCACGCGCTCGACCTGCGCATCATCGTCGACGTGTTCGTGGTGGTTGTGATCGGCGGCCTCGGCAGCATCATCGGCGCCTTTGTCGCCGCGGTGCTGGTGTCGGAATTGAACGCCTTCGGGATCCTCATTTTCCCGAAGATTTCCATCATCCTGGTGTTCCTGGTGATGGCGGTGGTGCTGATCGTGCGACCGTGGGGCCTGTTCGGCAAGCAGGAAGCGGCGGCGCGCCGCACGCCGGGACTGTCCGTCAATCCCTGGCGTCCCCTGACATCAGGCGAACGTCTCGCCGCGTGGGCTGGCCTTGCCGTGGCGGCGATGCTGCCGCTGGTCGGCGGCAATTATGCGCTGACGGTCGGCTCGGAGATCGCGATCTTCGTGATCTTTGCCGCCAGCCTGCATTTCCTGATGTCGGTCGGCGGCCTCGCCTCGTTCGGCCACGCCGCCTATTTCGGGCTCGGCGCCTATGGCATCGCCTTCCTCGCCAAGATGGCGGGCTTTCCGATGATCGTCTGCCTGCTGCTCGGCCCGCTGCTGGGATGTCTCGGTGCCGCGATTTTCGGATTCTTCGCGGTGCAGCTGTCCGGCGTCTATTTCGCGATGCTGACGCTGGCGTTTGCGCAGATCGTCTGGTCGGTCGCGTTCCAGTGGGTCGCGGTGACCGGCGGCGACAACGGCATCTTGGGCCTCTGGCCCGAGAAATGGGCCGCCGAGCCCGCCAGCTTCTACTGGCTGTCGATCGGCGTCGCAGCACTCGCTGTCGCCGCATTGCGTATCATCGTCTTCTCGCCCTTCGGCTACGCACTGCGGGCGACGCGCGATTCCCTGTTGCGCAGCGAGGCCATCGGCATCGATGCCAAACGCATCCAGTGGACCGCGTTCGTCATTGCCGGCACCGTCGCCGGTGTGGCCGGCGCGCTGTTCGCCTACCTCAAGGGCAGCGTGTTTCCCGATAGTCTTGGGATCTCGCTGTCGGTCGATGCGCTGGTCATGGTGCTGCTCGGCGGCGTCGAGACGGTGTCGGGCGCGGTCATCGGCGCCATCGTCTACAAGATGCTCTCGATCTGGCTGGTCAGCCAGACCGATCTTTCAAAACTGGTGTTGGGCGGCGTCATCGTGCTGATCGTGGTGGCGTTTCCGAAGGGCATCGTCGGCATGCTGGAAACCCTTCGCAACCGGCGCCGGCCCGAATTGCCAAAGCCCGCGTTGCTGAAATCCCGGATCGAGAGCGCCGAATGAGCACCGCGCCCACATTGCTGTCGGTCGAAGGCCTCAGCAAATCCTATGGCGGCGTGCATGCCGTGCGCAACGTCTCGTTCGCGCTTCAGGCCGGCGAAATCCTGGCGCTGATAGGCCCCAATGGTGCCGGCAAGAGCACCTGCTTCGATATGCTCAACGGCCAGACCACCCCCGGCGCCGGCCGCATCAACCTGCTCGGCTTTGATACCACCGGCAAGAAGCCGCGCGAGATCTGGCGGCTCGGCGTCGGCCGCACCTTCCAGATCACCGCGACCTTCCCGACCATGACGGTGCGCGAGAACGTCCAGGTCGCGCTGGTGTCATATGGCCGGCAGTTGTTCAACCTGTGGGCCTCGACGCCGCAATTCGCGCGCGACGAAGCCGGGCGCCTGCTCGAACTGGTCGGCATGAGCAGTTATGCCGAGCGGCCCTGCGGCGAACTCGCCTATGGCGACCTGAAGCGGCTGGAGCTCGCCATCGCACTCGCCAACCAGCCAAAGCTCCTGCTGATGGATGAGCCGACCGCCGGCATGGCGCCGCGCGAGCGCATTGAACTGATGCGCCTCACCGCCGGGATCGCGCGGGAAAAATCGATCGGCGTGCTGTTCACCGAGCACGACATGGATGTGGTGTTCGAACATGCCGACCGCATCCTGGTGCTCAACCGCGGCGGCCTGATCGCCGAAGGCTCTCCCGAAGAAGTCCGGCGCAACCCGCAGGTTCGCGCCATCTATCTCGGCGAGGGCCTGGTGTACGACGCACGGCATCGCGAGGGGGCGCCTTCATGAAGCTCAGCGTACAGGATCTCAACAGCCATTACGGTCCCGCGCACATCCTGTTCGACGTCGCGCTCGAAGTCGGCGAGGGCGAAGTGGTCGCGCTGCTCGGACGCAACGGCGCCGGCAAGTCCACCACATTTCGTTCGATCGTCGGGCTGGTGGCGCAGCGCAGCGGCCGCATCGTATTCGAGGGCAACGACGTCTCGGCTGAGCCGACCCATACGATCGTCAGCCGCGGCCTCGGCTATGTGCCGGAAGAGCGGCGTATCTTCACCGACCTCACGGTCGACGAAAATCTCGAAGTCGGCCGCCAGCCGGTCAGGCCGAACGCGCCGCACTGGACCCGGGAAAAACTGTTCACGCTGTTTCCGAACCTCGCCGAAATGCGCAACCGTCCCGGCGGCCGCATGAGCGGCGGCGAACAGCAGATGCTGACCATTGCGCGCACCCTGATGGGCAACCCGTCGCTGGTGCTGCTCGACGAGCCCTCGGAAGGGCTGTCACCGAAAATCGTCGAGCAGATGGTGGCGGCGATCCTGACCATGAAGCAGGCGGGCGTCAGCATCGTCCTTTCCGAGCAGAACCTGCATTTCGCCAGATTGATCTGCGACCGCGCCTACATCATCGAGCGCGGCAGGATCTGCTATTCCGGCACCATGGCCGAACTCGACGCGCGTCCCGATATCAGAGACACGCATCTGGCGCTGTGAAGA
>CALROE020000192.1:0-6449 GCA_943369715.1 Bradyrhizobium ivorense | reverse complement strand
GTTCACCGCAACATCTCGGCACAACACCTCGTCGCGGCACTAGATCAGGTTTGGCGCGAGGCGAGAAGCGAGCGAATGGCGGTCGAATCCTTAAAGCGAATGAGAACACGGAGTCGAATCAGAAGCGATGAAGAGTCAATGGGGATTCGCGGGTCCCTCAGCCGTCATTGCGAGGAGCTCTTGCGACGAAGCAATCCATCTACCGACCGGTACCGCTGTCAAATGGATTGCTTCGCTGCGCTCGCAATGACGGTCACTGCGTCTTCGCGACCCGCGGCGGCGTTGCCGTGGTGATGAACTGGGTGGCCTCCAGCAAAGCGGGGCCGAGCGGGGTCGGAATCTTCATCCAGAACGGCACCAGGATGCGGGTTCCCGCGATCGGCGCGAACGCGATCTCGATATTGCGCTGGGCGGCGAGGTATTTGATGACCGGGCGGTCCGGGATGTAGCCCGCGACCGGCGTGAAATACACCGCGCAGACCACCACCGGGCCATGATAGCCCTTCTCCGCCTTGACGGTTTCCATGCGCTTGAAGTCGAGCTTGAGGTCGTAGCGCATGCGGCCGTCGAAAATCCCGGCGCTGACGCGGCAGGCGTCGGGTGTCAGCGGGTCTGCCGTGCCGGGCACCCGCAGCATCGATCCCGTCATCGGGTCGTAGACGCCGCGGCGATGCGCGTCGGTGACCGGCAGCCGGTCGGCATCGACAGGCGGTTCCGGCTCGATCGCGAATTCCTTGATGATGCCTGAGGTCAGGACCATGCGGATGGCTTCGGTCTTTTTCGCGGTTGTGGTCGAAGCCTGGTAATTGGTCGACACCAGCGCGCCGCCGACCACCCGGCCCTGGGCAGCGCCGGTGCCGGAGCCGCCGGAAAACGCCTTCAACAGCCCCGAGGTGCCGCCGGAGGCCGCGGCGGAGAACGAATCGTCCGAAATTTCGATGTTCCAGGCGCCCTTGCCGACGGCAATCCCTGACAGCGTCGCCTCATAGCGCGCATCCAGCCGCCCCTGCGCCAGCCCTGCGGTCGGCGCGCCCGACAGCACCAGGGCGCACAGCCCGCCCAGCGCCCACAGCGGAAATCCGGCCGGCCGGGGCAACATCATGCGGATGGTGGTCACTGAACGGCGATCCTCAACTCGGCGCGCAAATCGGCGCACGGCTATCATTTAGGCCAAAATATCCGGCAAACAATGCATCCGCGCCCGGAAGCCCTGATGTCGGCGGCGAATACGCCGTTTATATGATGGCGAAATCGCCCGAACGCCTGTTGGAACAGGCCTTTCCGCCCGGTTCGGCCGACTTTCCCGCCCTCAAAACCTTGACGCCCCGCGCGGCTGCCCCTATACGTCCGCGGTTCCTGAAATGGACGTGAATTTGAACCCCCGCGCCGCGCCTGCAAAAGGGCTGACGGATGGGTCGGGGATGGAAGAGGATTTTGCGATGTCGCGGCGCTGCGAACTGACGGCCAAGGGCCCCATGGTGGGCCACAAGGTGAGCCACTCCAACATCAAGACCAAGCGCCGGTTCCTGCCGAACCTGTGCAACGTCACCTTCATCTCGGACGCGCTCGGCCGCAACGTGCGCCTGCGCGTCTCGACCAACGCCATCAAGTCGGTCGACCACCGCGGCGGCTTCGACGCCTTCCTGATCAAGGCCAAGGGCCCCGAGCTGTCGCAGAAGGCGCTGCTGCTGAAGAAGGCGATCGAGAAGAAGATCGCCGAAGCCGCGCCGGTAGCCGCGGCGAGCTGAACGGACGCACGGCGGAAGCCTGATTGAGCGGACTGGAATTTGGAGCGGCCGGGTCGAAAGACCCGGTCGTTTCTGTTTGGGGCGTGTGCAGGGATGGGAGAGTTCATCGCGAGCCAGCGGCGGGTCGTGCCGCAGGTCTAAAACAAAAAATGCGAAAACAACCCCATGCACAGATAGGAACCCTCGGGATTCGCAGTATTTTTGTGCGTCCACTCACCCCGGCCGCATCAGCACCGCCTTCTTTCGCTCGAACACCTGCCGCCCGTTCTTGAATCCCATCAGCACATCCGGCAGCTCCGCGATGGCGCCGGCCCCGCTCGCGGTGTCGAGCACGATGAGGTCGGCGGGGTTGCCGGGCGCGACGCCGTAGTCGCGGAGATTCATCAGGCGCGCGGGCAGGCTCGTCACGAGGTCGAGGCAGGCGTCGAACTCGCCGATGCCGGCCTGCGCGACGTTGGCATAAAAGTTCGCCATTCGCAGCAGGGAGGCTTCGCCGAACGGGGTGAACGGATTTTGCACGTTGTTGGTGGCGACCGAACACACCACGCCGCGTTCGACGAGCTTGTGCGCCAGGGTCAGGCCGCGCGGCACATTGTGGGTGGCGTCGCGGCCCATCAGATAGAGGTCGGTGGCGGGCAGCACCGTGACGGCGACGCCGGCGCGCGCGAGCTTTGCCGCGGCGGTGTCGAATTCGGAGGGCGGCAGCGCCGACAGTTTGGTGGCGTGGCCGATGGCGACGCGGCCCTGCCAGTTGCGGCGCTCGGTCTGGCGGCAGACCTCGTCGAGATGCCACCAGGAGGGATCGAGGTCGAAATCGAGATGCAGGTCGACATCGACGTCGAAATCCTGCGCGAGGTCGAACAGTTTTTCCAGATGCGCCATCGGGTCGGTGTCCATGTAAGGACAGCCGCCGATCGCCTCGCCGCCGTCGCGCAGCGCCGCGACCAGCAGCTCCCCGGCGCCGGGATCGTTGGTCAGGCCTTCCTGCGGAAACACGCAAACGGAAAGATCGATCGCCCAGGCGTAATCGCGCTTCAGCGCCTTGATCGCCTCGAAACCGCGCAAGCCGATGCGCGGATCGATCTCGACATGGGTGCGCATCCGCGTGGTGCCGGCGACAATCGCGCGCTCCAGCACGCGGGCGCCCCGCGCATAGACGTCCTCGACGGTGAAATCGCGCTTCATGGCGGCGACCGCCTTGATGGCGTCACCGACGCTGCCGTGGTTGTGGCCGCAGCGGCCGAGCAGGCAGGCCTTGTCGAGGTGGATGTGGGTGTCGACGAAGCCTGAAAGCACGAGCTTGCCGTCGAGGTGGATTTCACGGGCTTCCGATTCCAGCCGCGGCGCGATCGCGGCGATCCGGCCGGCGGAGACGCCGATATCGACAGGCACGGCGAAAGCCGTCGTCACCGCGCGGCGGAAGATCAGGTCAAAGGCGGTTTTCGTGGTCATCGGGCGGACAAGCTAGCGAAGGCGCGGGACAAGGGCAGCTCCAGATTGTGTGCAGGTTGAGCACAGATTGTTCAAATTATGTGCATGCAATTTGAATGCCGGATTGTAGTATTTTGCGAGATGAGAGGATTTGCCGATGTCGATTGCCGCCAAAGCCGAGCCTGCCGAACGCTCCGATGCCGAAATCGTCGAGGCATATCTGACGGCATCGATGATCCCGGATCCCGACGCCGCGGCGGCCTTCATGAAGCCCGGCACCATCATCACGTTTACGGGCGGACGCGAATTCGATCACCCGCGCGGGCCGACCGGTTTCAACGCGGCGCGCTACCGCTGGGTGAAGAAGAAGATGGACCGGTTCGACGTCTGTCCCGGCCCGGCTGAAACCGTCGTTTATTCGATCGGCACGCTGTACGGCGAATGGATCGACGGCACGCCGTTCGAGGGCAACCGCTATGTCGACCGCTTCGTGGTGCAGGACGGATTCATCGTCAAGATGGATGTGTGGAACGACAGCGCCGAGCGGATTCTGGTGAAGCGGGGGATCGAGGCGTGAAGGGCTCCCCGTCATTCCGGGGCGCGCGTTAGCGCGAACCCGGAATCTCGAGCGACGAATGTACGATCTCGAGATTCCGGGTTCGATGCTGCGCATCGCCCCGGAATGACGATTTCAGTTAGCGCCCCCGCACCACCTTCGCCGTCTTCACCACCCGCTCAGCCCCATCTTCCTCGGCATAGGGGGCCAGAATATCCAGCAAATCGCGGCCGCGCTGCGGCGCCGGCGCTACCAGCGCGCGGGTGGCGACCGAATCGAGATGGCTGTGCATCAGGCCCATCACCCTGGCGTCGTCGCCCTTCACCAGGGCTGCGATGATGGCGCGGTGTTCGGTGACGCCGCATTCCGACGAATGCGGACGGCTGTAAAGCGACAGCGTCAGGCAGCAGCGATAGGCGACCTCGCTGACATAGCGCACCAGGATCGGGCTGTTCGTCATGCTGGCGAGCAGGATGTGGAATTCGGTGGCGAGGCGAATGGAAACCGCATCGCTGCCGCCGCGCGCGGCGTCCTCGGCGTCGACATGGGCGTTGAGCGATGCGACCTGCGCCTTTGTCAGTTTGCCGGCGAGCTGGCGCACCACGAGGCGCTCGAGTTCGATCCGGATATCGAACGCGTCGCGCGCCTCCTGCCAGCTCGGCGTCGCCACCACGGCGATGCGGTTGCGGCGCAGTTCGACCAGGCCTTCGGCGGCGAGCTGTCCCAGCGCATGGCGCGCGATGGTGCGGCTGACCCCAAAGCGTTCGCCCAATGAATCCTCCGGCAGCTTTGCGCCGGGCTCCAGCGCCTGCTCGATGATGGCGCGGCGCAGCGCGCGGCAGATGACGCCGACCTTGTCGGACGATTCGGCGTTCTTGGGGGCCGCGCGCGGCGCCATGGTTGATCCCTGAAGGCGGTGTGTCTTTATGTTATGCGCCGTTCCTTATCATATTCGCTGATGACCTGAGCGCCTCAATTGCATGCACTTTTCCGCGCGAATTGCCTAATTTGAATCCGCTTCCGGGCAACGCTTCCGCCAAATCGCCGCACGAAACGGCCTGAAACTGCTGGCATCCCGCTTGCATGCACTTCACTTCATGATGCGCATGCAGCCAGATCAGGCCTTCGCCGCCAGCCCCGTTTCGCCCGATTCCGGCGGCCCGATCGCGATCGAGCTGTCCGACGTCTCGGTCACCTTCGGCCGCGGCGAGCGCGCCGTACCGGCGTTGGCGCCGACGAGCTTGAAGATCGGCGACGGCGAGTTCGTCGCGCTGGTCGGGCCGTCCGGTTGCGGCAAGTCGACCATCCTGCGGCTGGTCGCGGGCTTGGTGCAGCCGTCGACCGGCGTCGTCATTCTGGGTGGCCGCGAAGTCGCGGCCAAGGCGCTGCGGATTGGCATGGCGTTCCAGAATCCGACCATGCTGCCGTGGCTGACGATCGAGCAGAACATCATGCTGCCGCTCAAGATCGTCGAGCCGTACCGGTCGCAATTCGCCAAACTCAAGCGCACCACCTTCCGCGACAAGGCCAATGCACTGCTCGAGCAGGTCGGCCTGAAAGGTTTCGGCCGCCGTTTTCCGTGGCAGCTCTCCGGCGGCATGCTGCAGCGGGCCAATCTGTGCCGCGCGCTGATCCACGAGCCGCGCATGCTGCTGCTCGACGAACCCTTCGGCGCGCTCGACCAGTTCACCCGCGAGGAGCTGTGGTCGATCCTGCAGGAGCTCTGGATCCTGCACCGGCCGACCGTGCTGCTGGTGACCCACGATCTGCGCGAGGCGGGATTCCTCGCCAGCCGCATCTGCGTGATGAGCGCGCGGCCGGGCCGCATCCTCGACGACCGCCACGTCGCCTTCGCGCGCCCGCGCACGGTGGCGATGACGTTCGAGCCGGAGTTCGTCGCGCTGAACCAGCGGCTGCGCGAATTCATCGTCGGCGAGCACGGCGCGGCAAAACCGGATGGAGCCGACCATGCCTGATCTCGATTACCGCCAAAAGGCCTGGTCGATCGGACTGATCGTGCTGTTCTTCGCCGGCTGGGAATTGTTTTGTCTCATCACCGGAATGTCCGACCTGGTGCTGCCGCGCCCGTCGCAGATCATCGTCACGCTGGTGCAGAAATTTCCCCTGCTGTGGCCGCATATCCTGCAGACGCTGGCGACCACCATGATCGGCTTCGTGCTGGGCGTCGTGCTGGGCGTGGTGCTCGGCGCCGTCATCGGCGTGTCGAAGACCGCGTATGACACCGCCTATCCGCTGCTGGTCGGCTTCTCCTCGATCCCCAAGGTCGCGCTGGTGCCGATCTTCGTGCTGTGGTTCGGCTCCGGCTCGGTGCCGGCGGTGCTGACCGCGCTGTCGATCTGCTTCTTTCCGATCGTGGTCAACATCGCCACGGGCCTCGCCACCACCGAACCCGAACTGGAAGACGTGCTGAAGGCGCTCGGCGCCACCAAGTTCGACATCCTCTGGAATGTCGGGCTGCCCCGCACCATGCCGTTCTTCTTCGCCTCCCTGAAGGTCGCGATCTCCTACGCCTTCGTCGGCGCGGTGCTGTCGGAGACCGTCGCCTCCAACCGCGGCATCGGCAACGTGATGATGACGGCGTCGTCGAACTTCAACGTGCCGCTGGTGTTCGCAGGGCTGTTCGTGCTCGCCGCATTGGGCGTCGCGCTCTACGCCGTCTTCGCAATCATCGAGGGCCGCGTCACCGGCTGGGC
>CALROE020000191.1:0-6457 GCA_943369715.1 Bradyrhizobium ivorense | reverse complement strand
CCTTGAAATCTTCCGCAGCGCCCGCAGTGCGCTGCGACTGGAATTCGAGGTTGAGCTGATCCTCGAACGAGTTCTCCGGGCTATCCCAGTACAGCTTGCGGATCAGCGACAGCGCGACGGTCGGGCCGTTGGCGAGCTCATGGGCGAGCTTCATGGCCTCATCCATCAGAACCGCGTCGTCATGGACCCGGTTGACCAGGCCCCATTCCAGCGCCTTCTCGGCCGGCAGCCGCTCGCCCATCAACGATAGCTCCACCGAGCGCGCCTTGCCGATCATCCGCGGCAGCAGCCAGGTCGAGCCGCAATCCGGCACGAGGCCAATGCGGCGGAACGCCTGCAGGAAATACGACGAGCGCGCGCACAGGATCATGTCGCCCATCAGCGCGAAGCTCATGCCGGCACCGGCGGCGGGGCCGTTGACGGCGGTGACGATGGGGCAATGCAGGTTGCGCAGCCGGCGCAGGAACGGATGGAAGCCGATTTCGAGCGACGAGCCCGCATTGCTCTTGCCCGGCTTCTGGTTGTTGCGGCCCTGCAGATTGGCGCCGGTGCAGAAGGCGCGCCCCGCCCCGGTCAGCACCACACAGCGAATTTTGGCCCTCTTTTCCTCAATGGTGTCGAGCGCCTCGGCAAGACCGCCCAGCATATCCATCGACACCGCGTTCATCACCTCCTGGTGGTCCAGCTTCAGGATGGCCACCGGGCCGTCGATATCCAGCGTGACGTGCTTGAACTGCATTGGTTTCCTCGTGTGTTGCGACCCGCATTATTTCGCTGTGCGGTACATAGGGTTAGATCTCGGGGTCTGATCTCGATGCCATATTTGATTTTCCGGATGGGCTTGTCCATGGTTGGACCAGAACAGCTGCCCGCCATCGGACACACAGCTAACGTGTGCTGACCCAAATGGAAACACCCTGAGGATTCCACCCATGAGCATATTCGATCTCACCGGCCGCGTCGCTGTCATCACCGGGGGCAATGGCGGTATCGGGCTCGGCATCGCGCAGGCGCTCACGGCCGCCGGCTGCAACGTCTCGATCTGGGGCCGCAATGCCGACAAGAACAGGGCCGCCGCGGCGACCATGGCGGGTGCCAAGGGCAAGACCGACACCCGGGTCTGCGACGTCAGCGATCCGGCTTCCGTCAAGGCGGCAATGGCCGCCACGCTGGACAGCTTCGGCCGGGTCGACGGCTGTTTCGCCAATGCCGGCATCGGCGGCGGCGGCCGGCGCGCCTTCATCGACCGCACCGAGGACGAATGGCGAAAAATGTTCGCCACCAATCTCGACGGCGTGTTCCACGTATTCCAGGCTGCGGCCCGGCACATGACCGAGCGCGCCGAGGCCGGCGACCGCTTCGGCCGGCTGGTCGCGACCTCGAGCCTGGCATCGATTTTCGGCACCGCGCGCAACGAGCATTACGCCGCCACCAAGGCCGCCATCAACGCACTCTGCCGCGCGCTCGCGGTCGAGCTGGCCCGCCAGGGCGTCACCGCCAACGCCATCCTGCCCGGCTGGATCAAGAGCGACATGACGGCGGGCATCATGGCCAACGAGAAATTCGTCGCCAATGTGATGCCGCGGATTCCGGTGCGGCGGTTCGGCGAGCCCGCGGATTTCGGCGGCATAGCGGTCTATCTGATGAGCCAGGCCTCGTCCTATCACACCGCCGATTGCTTTGTGATCGACGGCGGCTATACAGCGTTCTGACACTGCAACTGAAGCAAGGCACGAAGCGGCAGCAGCCGTTCGGCCAACATGGGAGGAAATGCACGATGTTTTCGCACGTGATGATCGGAACCAACGATCTGGAGAAGGCCCAGTCGTTCTATGACGCCTTGCTCGGCACGCTCGGCGTACCTCCCGGCCGAGTCGACCGCCACCGCATTTTCTACCGCACCAAAACCGGCGTGTTCTCGGTGTCGAAGCCGATCGACGGCAAGCCCGCGACCCATGCCAATGGCGGTACTATCGGCTTTGCCGCCGCCTCGCCCGAGCAGGCCGACGCCTGGCATGCGGCCGGCATCGCCAATGGGGCTACGAGCTGCGAGGATCCGCCGGGCATCCGCGAAGGCGCCGCGGGCAAACTCTATCTCGCCTATCTGCGCGATCCGGACGGCAACAAGATCTGCGCCATGTGTCGCATGGCCTGACTCCAGGTCGACTGGCCGCGGTCGAACATTGTTTCAAACAGCAATAATTCGGCGCCGGTGATCAAATAGCGCCAGACTTAGGCCTGGCGCGGCTGTAAAGTTGCTTTTCCTGGGAGGATCAAGAACATGAACAAGAACGTCAGCGTGCCCACGAGCTATGCGATGGATCCCGGCGACGAGTTGAATGACCTGCGCATGTCCGACAAGGCGCGGCCGCTGTTCGACCATGTCAACAAGTTCATCCGCGAAACCGTCGAGCCGATGTCGGTGGAATTTTACCGGCTCGGCGAGAAGAAGGCGGACCGCTGGGGCTTTGCGCCCGGCCAGCTAGAGCTGCTGCAGAAGGCCAAGGACAAGGCCAAGGCCGAGGGGCTCTGGAACTTCTTCCTGCCCGACGCCGAAACCGGCGAAGGCCTCAGCAACCTCGACTATGCCTATATCGCGGCCGAGCTCGGCAAAAATCCGCTGGCGTCGGAATCGATGAACTGCTCGGCGCCGGACACCGGCAACATGGAAGTGCTGGAACGGGTCGGCACCAAGGAGCAGAAGGAAAAGTGGCTGAAGCCGCTGCTCGCCGGCGAGATCCGTTCCGCCTATGCGATGACCGAGCCGAACGTCGCCTCTTCCGACGCCAAGAACATTTCGACCACCGCAAAGCTGGTCGGTGACGAATGGGTCATCAACGGCGAGAAATACTACATTTCCGGTGCCGGCGATCCGCGCTGCAAGATCATGATCACGATGGTCAAGACCAATCCCGATGCGCCGCCGAAGAACCAGCAGTCGCAGATCCTGGTGCCGATCGACACGCCCGGCGTCGAGATCATCGGGCCCATGACCGTGTTCGGCCACGATCACGCCCCGCGCGGCCACATGCACATCAAGTTCGACAATGTGAAGGTGCCCAAGGCAAACATGCTGCTCGGCGAAGGCCGCGGCTTCGAAATCTCCCAGGTCCGCCTCGGACCGGGCCGCATCCACCACTGCATGCGCACCATCGGCAAGGCGGAGAAGGCACTCGACCTCATGGTCAAGCGCGGCCTGACCCGCGAGGCCTTCGGCAAGAAGCTGGTGCATCTCGGCGGCAACCTGCAGATCATCGCACAGGCGCGCTGCGAGATCGAGGCGATGCGGCTGATGGTGCTGAAGGCCGCCAAGGCGATGGACGTGCTCGGCAACAAGGAGGCCCGGGTCTGGGTCAGCATGGTCAAGGCCATGGTGCCCGAGCGCACCTGCCGCATCATCGACCAGGCGATCCAGATGCACGGCGCCACCGGCATTTCGCAATGGTCGCCGCTGTCCGAAATGTACACCGACGTGCGCCACCTCCGCTTCGCCGACGGACCGGATGAAGTGCACTGGATGGTGGTGGGTCGCCACGAGTTGCAACAGCACTGACGAAAAATCGTAGGGTGGGCAAAGGCGCTCTTGCGCCGTGCCCACCAGCGGTTTCACAACGCACCGTGGGGTGGGCACGCTTCGCTTTGCCCACCCTACAATGACACGACGCAGCGCCTAAACCGGCCTATGCGCACGGAGGAAGGAACGGATCTGGCGCACCGCCAGCGGAATCCGCTCCTTCGGCTCCTTCCACGGGAACATGCTGACCTCGGCATTCGGCGCCAGCATCGCCGTCTCCATGGCCACGGCATAGGGATGGGCCGGGATATCGTCCGGCAGAATTAGCACCGGCGTCTGGCAAGCGCGCACGAAATCGCGCGTCACTGTGAACACGAAGTCGGGGTTGCTGCGGTACATTTTGGTGAGGAATTTCTCCGCCATCTCCATGGTGAGGTCGGGCCGGCGCTTTATCAATTCCGGCGCCCAGCCCTTCATGTTGTTGTCGTAGAACAGGTCGCGCATCTCGGGACGCGATCCTGACGGCATCGCCAGCACGCCGGCGACGACGCGCTCCGGTGCGCGCTTCAGCAGATTCCAGATCAACGGTCCGCCGATGCAGAAGCCCAGCACCATGAACTTGTCGATGCCGAGATGATCCATCAGGCCGAGCTGGTCGTCGGTGTGGGAATCCCAGGGACGATCGATCTCGAGCGGACCGGAGGACTGGCCGGGAGGGGCGTTGCGCAGGTCGAAGGCGATGCAGCGGTATTCGTCCTTGAATTCCGCCATGGCGTTGAAGGGCGGATAGCTGCCGGTGATTCCGGCTATGCTCGAATTCAGCCCGCCGCCGGCGATCAGCAGCAGCGGAACGCCGGAACCGGCCTCCTCGTAGTGGATGCGGACGTCGCCTTTTTCGTAAATGCCCACGGCAGTTCCCCCAAATCTCCAGACAATCAAGAAGGCGGCAAGGCGCGGATCGAGGCGATCCGCCATGCGCCGTCCAGCTGCACCATGACGAACAGTATCGATCCCGCAACCGGCCTCACCTCGGAGTCGGCGGGAATGCGAATGCCCGTCATGCGATAGGTGGCATCGACCAAGGCCACATCCGGCTTCACCAGCCGGATCGCATGGATCTCCGTCGCGGTGATGGTGGCATCCCGGTACGATAGCTGCTGCTTCTGCTCCGCGGACAAGGCGATGAGCGCGTCGCGTCCGGCGGATTTCCTCCCCGTCGCGCTGACGACATCGGCATCCTCGGTCAGCAGTTGACGATAGGCCTCCAGGTCGCCTGCGTTCCACGCCGCCCGGCGCGCTTCAAGCACACCTGCGATAGCCGCATCGGTGGCTTTCATGTCGTCAGCCATCGCCATCCACCGACAGAGCCGCAGGGCGGGCAAAGGCGCCCTTGCGCCGTGCCCCCCATTGACAACGTGCTGTGCGAAGGTGGTGGGCACGCTTCGCTTTGCCCACCCTGCGAAATACGACGCTCACGACGATGCGGCCCGCTGCTGCGGCGGCTCCGCTGCCGTCATCGCAAAACCCTCATACCCCTTTGCGGCGACGTCGTTGCAGATCTGGCGGTAGAGGCCGACGCCGCCGATATAGGGCATGAAGATCTGCGGCTTGCCCGGGATGTTGGCGCCCATGTACCAGGAATTGGCCTGCGGATAGAGCGTGGTGTGCGCGACCTCGTTGACATGCGCCACCCACTTATCTTCCGCGTCCTGCTTCGCCTCCATGGCAACGAGATCGCGGTCGCGCATCCAGGCGATGCAGTCGGTGATCCATTCGACATGCTGCTCGATCGAGACAATCATGTTGGACAGCACCGACGGACTGCCGGGGCCGGTGACGATGAACAGATTGGGAAAACCCGCACTCATCAGACCCAGATAGGTTTTAGGACCTTCCGCCCATTTCTGATTGAGCGTCTTGCCGCCACGGCCGCGAATATCGATCTTCGCAACGGAGCCGGTCATGGCATCAAATCCGGTCGCCAGCACCAGCGCATCGACTTCGATTTCCCTTGTCGAGGTACGAACCGCGTGCGGCAGGATTTCCTGGATCGGATCGGCCTTGATGTCGACCAGCGTCACATTCGGACGGTTGAAGGCGGCGAAATAATCGGTATCGATGCAGATGCGCTTCGAGCCGATCGGATGGTCGTTCGGCTGCAGCAGTTTTGCCGTCTGCGGGTCCTCGACGATCTCCGCGATCTTGTCGCGGACGAAATCGGCGGCGGTGTCGTTGGCGGCCTGGTCGAGCGCGAGGTTGTTGTAGACGCCCATGAAGGTCAGGCCGCCCTTGCTCCAGCGCGACTGGAACCGGGCGCGGCGTTCGTCTTCGCCGTCATCCAGCGCGCCCCGATCAGGCACTTCCTGCACGATGCCGTTCCGCATCTCCTCGCGCGCGATCCGCCGGATCTCCGGATAGTTCGCCCGAAATGAATCCCGCTCCTCGGCCGTCAGCGCGGCGTTGCGAGCGGGAATGGAAAAATTCGCGGTGCGCTGAAACACCGTGAGGTGGCTGGCCTGCTCGGCAATGACGGGCACCGACTGGATCCCCGACGACCCCGTACCGATCACGCCGACGCGCTGGCCGGTGAAATTGACCGCCTCATGCGGCCAGTGCCCGGTGTGGTAGACCTTGCCCTTGAAGTCGCCGAGGCCCTTGATGTCGGGCATCTTGGCGTTCGACAGGCAGCCGGTGGCGAGCACGACATGCTGCGCCGTCACCGTCTGGCCGTCAGATGTCGTCACCGACCAGCTGTTGGCGCCTTCGTCGAATTCGGCGCGGTCGACCCGGGTGTTGAACTGGATGTCGCTGCGGAGACCAAAACGGTCTGCGACGTGATTGGCGTATTTCAGGATCTCGGGCTGAGGCGCGTAGCGCTCGCTCCAGTCCCATTGCTGCTGCAGTTCGTCGTCGAATGAATAGGAGTACTGCATGCTCTCGACG